>JAEZEY010000446.1 GCA_023432845.1 Pseudomonadota bacterium | reverse complement strand
AGGCCCGTGCCGCCCTGCGAGCGGCTGTCGGCGACATCGACCCGGTAGAACCGTTCGGTCAGCCGCGGCAGGTGTTCCGGCGCGATACCGGGACCGAAGTCGCGCACCGCGATCCGCGCCTCCGGCATGCCGCTCCGCGTCTGCGCCCGCGACAAAGTGATATCGACGCGCTTGCCGGCGGCGCCGTATTTGAGGGCGTTCTCAACCAGGTTTTCCAGCGCGCGAATGAGTTCATCGCGATCGCCGAGTACGGTCAACGGCTCCGGCGGCAACACCAGGCGGATTTCGACCTGGCGGTCACGCGCCAGAGTCTGCAGACCGTCGGCCACCTGCCGCACCAGCGACGCCAGTTCGACAGGTGTACTCGGTGCCATATGTGCGTTGAGTTCGATGCGCGACAGCGACAACAGGTCGTCGATCAGCCGCGCCATGCGCGAAGCCTGCTGTCGCATGATGGCGAGGAATTTCTCGCGCGCCGCGGTGTCGTCTTTGGCCGGCCCCTGAAGCGTCTCGATGAACCCGAGCAGCGCGGCCAGCGGCGTGCGCAACTCATGGCTGGCATTGGCGATGAAGTCGGCGCGCATTTCTTCGACGCGGCGCAGCGGCGTCAGGTCGTTGAAGGTCATCAGCAGAAGGTCGATATGCGCGCCATCGCCCTCCGGCAGTGATACCGGCGCGACGAAGGCCTCGAACCAGCGGTCATGCGGCACGCGCTCGATAAACTCGACGCGCTGAGGCTCCCGCTTCTTGCCGGCGCGGCGCACCGCATCGACGAGCTCCGGCATGCGCAGTGCGATCAGCGCCAACTCGCCGGCGCGCAGCGCGGGCGCAATGCTTGTAGCCGCTTGATTGAAGGCAACAACGCGGCCGTCGCGGTCCAGTACAATTGCCGGCGCCGGCAGGCCGCGGATCAGAGCATCGATCAGGTTGACCCGTCGCGCGAGACCGCCGCCGCGCCGCTGCAACGGCCGCGCGAGCGTAGTCTCGGTGCCTCGGCCGGTGATTGCGCGCCAGGCGTCGCGCAAGCGTCCCGGTCGCGCACTGTCACCTGAATCGTCCGAACCGCTATCGCTCGCCATGAGGCCATGCCGTGATCAACGCGTGCATCCTAGAGCCTCGGCTTTGATAGAACAAAGCCGAGGCTCTAGCTTTTTGTTTTGACGCGTTTTCTTCACGCGAACCTGCTTCCCCTTCGCTCGAAAACGCTATGGCACGTCACTTGGCGTTTGACCCGTTGCCTTCGAGCTCGGTGCTGATCGGCTTTGTCACCGTGGCCACCGGATGCAACTCGATCTTCGGTCGCGCACCTTTGAGGCTCAGCCATATTTCGCGGATGCCGATGATGGTGACAGCGAGCGCGAATGGCACGAGATAATAAAGCAATCGGAACAGCAGCAATCCCGCGAGCAACTGTTCCTTGTCGTATTGCCACAGCGCCACCAGCATCGCGGCATCGAATACGCCGAGGCCGCCCGGGGCGTGGCTGGCAAAGCCGAGTAGTGTCGCGGTGACGAAAATAACCGCCAGCGTGATGAAGTCGATATAGGGCTCGGCCGGCACCAGCATGTACATTGCCAATGCGCAGAACATCAGGTCGAAAATGCCGATGACGATCTGCAGGAGCGTCGTCGGCCCGTTCGGCAGGTTGACGGTCCAGCCGCCGCGGCCGATCTCGCGCGGCGCGGTGAACACCCAGACGAGATAGCCGGTCAGGACGACGAGCAGGCCGATTCCGATGGCGCGATTGACGCCCCACCCGAGTTGATTGATGGCGCCGGCGGCTTCGGGATGAATGGTGATGCCGATGCCGAGCACCGTGACATTGCCGAGCCAGAAGGTCAGCCCGGCGACGAAGCAGATCTTGGCGACATCGACGGCGTTAAGCCCATACATCGAATAGATCCGATAGCGCACCGCGCCGCCGGTAAAGACAGTGGCGCCGATGTTGTGGCCGATCGAATAGCTGGTGAAGCCCGCGAGAGCAGCGATGCGATAGGGAACGTGCGGCTTGCCGATCGTGCGCAACGCGAACAGATCGTAGAAAGTCAGGGTGAAATACCCGCCGGCGACGAACAAGGCGGCAATCGCCACGTCGGTTACGCTGGTCGCCTGAATCGCGCCCCAGACTTCGCTGGCGTCGATCTTGTGCAGCATCCGGTAGAGGACGGTTACCGCGATGCCGATAATGACCAGGCTCAGCACAAAGCCGACACGCTGCCAGCCGATATAGCGATTGAAGAAGCGCGCCACCGCGCGCAAGACATCCAGCATCGTTCCTCCGCGGCGTCGTCCCCTAGCGGTACATGGCGTGCTTTTCTGAGATCCCCAGAGTCTCAAATGAGGCGGTCCATGCGAACCGCCTCATTGTCGCCATGCACCCATCGCCTGCGCGGGTTCCCCCGTAGCAGAACTGGGCGTCGCAAGCGAGGGCTTGATGACACCGCTTTTTGCCGCGCGGACCGCGGCCGAATACTAAATTGCCTCGATCACGGCCTGCATGTGGCCGGCGGTCACCCCCCATACCGACGCAAAAAACCCCGGCGTCGCCTTGGCGAAGCCGGGGTATTTTGCCGGTCATGGCGCGTCAGTTGCAGACCGTGACGCGGCGCAGGCGCTTGCCGTGGGGGGTGTGGACGACCCGGCGGACGACGTAGCAGTCGGGGCCAGCGTAGAAGGCGGGGCCGTAGAAGCCGACACCGAAGCCGCCGCCGTGCCAGCCGTGGCCGCCGTGCCAGTGCTTGTGCTTCCAGCCGGGACCGGCGGACGCGGAGGTCGGAGCGAGAGCGGCGGCGGCGACAACAGCGACGGCGCCAAGGGAGATAGTGAGCTTGCGGATCATGGTCATGGGAGTCTCTCCTGTTGGGTTCAATTCCAAGGATGTGCCTCTCACATCCTGACCATGGGTCGCGGGACGGCCCGGAAAGGTTCAAAGTTTTTCTGGAGGCCTTCAGGCTCCCCATTAAGACGCTGATTCGTATGACTTTTCACAGAACCAGACCGTCCAGGGCTCTGTGAGGGCGGACCCCGCCCTAAAGGAGGCACCCAAAGTGCCGGCCATCACATAGTCCGGCAGCGGTGTACGATACATTTGAACCGAACCCGCCGCCGCGGCGACACAGGGGTATGAGCAAAGCCCGCAATGCAATCGACCAGCGACGATATACTGATCAGCCGGATCGCCAACGGCGACCGGGTCGCCATGCAAGTCTTGTTCGCACGGCATCATGTCCGGGTGTACCGGTTTGTGCTGCGGCTGGTGCGCAACGAGGCGACGGCCGAAGACCTGATCAGCGAGGTGTTTCTCGACGTCTGGCGTCAGGCGGGAAAGTTCGAAGGCCGCGCTGCGGTGTCGACCTGGGTACTGGGCATCGCGCGTTTCAAGGCGCTGTCCTCCTTGCGGCGCAGATCGGAACAGGAACTGGACGACGAGACGGCGGAAAGTATCGAAGACGACGCCGACAACCCGGAAACGACGCTGTCGAAAAAGGACAAGGGCGCTCAATTGCGACAGGCGCTGATGCGGCTGTCGAACGAACATCGCGAGATTATCGACCTCGTCTACTATCACGAGAAGTCGGTGGAAGAAGTCGCCGGCATCGTCGGCATCCCGGAGGCGACCGTGAAGACGCGCATGTTCTACGCGCGCAAGAAGTTATCGGAACTCCTCAAGGAACAAGGCATCGATAGAGGCTGGCCATGAACACGACAGGCAAGGAAGCGCGAGGCGATATCGAAGAGCTTCTGCCGTGGCATGCCGCGGGCACGCTCAGCCGCCGCGACGCGCAACGTGTCGAGGACGCGCTTGAGCGCGATCCTGAACTCGCCCGCCGCTACGCGCTGGTGCGCGATGAGCTCGGCGAGACCATCGTGCTCAACGAGTCATTGGGCGCGCCCTCCTCGCGCGCGATGGAAAAACTGTTCGCCAGGATCGACGCCGAGCCGAAGCGCATCACCGTGCGTTCGCTCGGCTTCGGCGCGCGGCTCAGCGAGTTCCTCGCCAGCCTGTCGCCACGCACGCTCGCTCTGGCCGGCGGCGCCGCTGCGCTCGCCATTCTCCTGCAAGCCGGGATCATCGCGGGTGTCATGTTCAAGGAGCGAACCTCGAGTGGTTATGTGACCGCATCGTCCACCACCGCCGGTACGGACGCCGGCGCCTTTGTGCTCATTCGCTTTGCGCCGCAAGCGGCGCAGGACGAGGTCACCAAATTTATCGAGGCCACCAAGCTGACGATCGTCTCC
>JAEZEY010000416.1 GCA_023432845.1 Pseudomonadota bacterium | reverse complement strand
CGGCGAATGGCAGCCGCAGGATTTCGCCCGCCTCGGCGGTTTCGAACTGGTGCTGCTCGGCGCCATCGGCTTTCTGTTGTATCGGCGTATCACGCTGCCGCCGGTGCGCATTCTCGTCGTGCTCGGGGTCCTGCACATGGCGCTCAGCCAGTCGCGCAATGGCGAGATGCTCGGCCTGGTCGCGCCGCTGTTCATAGCCGCGCCGCTTGCGCCGCAGCTCGGCCGCCGTGCGATAAACGATGCGAAGGCGCTTTACACGGTGGCCGCCGCGGCACTCCTGCTTCTCGCCATGGTGATGAGCATCGTGCTGCCGCTGTCGTTGCGTTACGAACCGCGCGCCGAAGTATCGCCGGCCGGCGCGGTCGCGGCGGTGAAGGCGTCGGGCAGGACGCACCTTCTCAATTCATACGACTTCGGCGGGTATCTGATCGCGCAGGGCGTCAGGCCGTTCATCGACGGCCGCACCGAGCTCTACGGCGCCGACTTCTTCCTGCGCCACGACGCGGCGGTGAACCTGAAGAATATCGGCGCATTCCACGACCTGATGCGTGACCGCAACATCGACGTCACCCTGCTGGCGCCGTCAGCGCCAGCGGTGGGGCTCCTCGATCGCATGCCGGAGTGGAAGCGCGTCTATGCCGACGATAATGCCGTCGTGCATGTGCGGACGAACGTCGCGCGCTAGCGGCGCCCCCGAACTACGCTGCTCAGTAGCAGTTGCTCCGCGACACACGGTGATAGCTGCCATCGCGGTGTTTGCGCCAGCAGCGGCCCTCATACCAGTAGTAGCGGCCACGGGGCTCCATCTGCGAACCGATCGCGGCGCCGGCAGCGGCGCCGATGATGCCGCCGGCGACAGCGCCGCCGGCCTTGCCGGTCGCAGCGCCGCCGACGATCGCGCCGATACCGCCGCCGATGATCGCGCCGCCCAAGGTATTGTTTTGCGCCGCCGCCTGCCGCACCGGCACCAAAGCGAGCAACGCCAAAACCGCCAGAACGCCGACCTTACGAATCATGGATTTGACCCTCCGAAACCCCATCCGCGGATGCTTGTAGAGCATATTCGGGCTGCCGATCAAATCGCCATAGAGGTACCGCCATTGCGGATTCGACATGCTGCCCGCCGCAATGAAAAAGAAGGTATCGCTGCGCCGGCGACGGCGTCGGGGCGCGCGAGTGTAAAGTGAGCCGAACTACATCCTCGGCAGCTGCGTCACGCTCACCCGCGCGGTGCCTTCGGCCTCGGCGATGACGCGCAGCGTATTCGAGTCGAAAGCGATGCCGTTGAGCCGCAGGCTGTTGATCGCGGTGTTGACCGTGACGCCTTCGCCCGCCTGGCGGAAATCGGCCAGCGTTTCGCCGATCTTCTTCTTGGCGTCGTCGAGGAACGGCGTCAGATCGATCATGGCGTTGTCGGCCAGCGCCTGCGTGAGATAGGGCATCGCCGCGCGCGCCGCAGTGCCGAGCAGGCCGTAGGCGGCTTCCGATTCCACCGCCAGCGTGATGTCGGTGAGGCGCAGCACCTGCGTCTGCGGATCGAGCTTCGGCACGCCCCAGATATCGACGTCGGCTTGGGCGCCGAAACCGAACCAGCTCTTACGCTCGCGCGCCTTGACGCGCAGCGAAATCAGCAGGCGATCATTGGCCGCGGCGAGCGAGGCGCGCAGCACTTCGACCTCGACCGACGCACTCTTATCCTCGGGGAAGGTCTTGCCCTTCAATTGCGCGTCGATGAGCTTGTTGAGCTCGGTGAACGGCACGTCGATCGGCACGCCGACGACGAGCTTGCCGTTCTCCATCGGCGGCACCAGCTCAAGTGACGGCGGGAACGGACAGGCCGGCTTGGTCGCCTGCGCGGAGATGCGCGTCTCCGCCTGTACGCCGATCACCAAGGTGAGGTTGCGGGCATCGATCTGCGGCTGCGCCGCGGCGGCGCGCACCGGTTTCATCTCCAGCCATAAAGCCGGAAGGCCGGTCTCGCCGCCGCCGAGTGGAATGGAACGGCACATTTTCGCCCACTGCTCGCGTGCGGTGACCTCGATGATCGGATCGTTGCGGATGCGGCCTTCGAAATTGGCAACCTGCTGATTGACCTGCTGTTCGATCAGCGGTTTGGCCTCGCCGGCCATATTGAGACGAATCCCGGCAATGTTCACCGTGCTGTCGGCGACGGTGATCTGCGCGGCGAGGTTCGGATGAACTCGCCAGTTAGGGACAAATTCGGGGCGCGAGCGTACGGTGACCTGGCTACGCAACTGGATATTCTGGTCGAGTGCGCGGCCGGTCAGCCCGCTGATCGCGCGGTTGACGTCACCACCGAGCGCGCCGCCGCCGAGCAATCCGCCGATCGCACCGGCGACGCCGCCGGTCAGGTTGCCGGCCGCGGCGCCCAATTGCCCGGTTATGTGCAAGGTGCCGGTGAGCGGCGTGATGACGGTGAGTTCGCCGGCGCGGCCGCTCACCGCCATGTTGCCGCGATTGACGCTGAGGCCGAGGTCGGCCTTTTGCAACAGGCCGGTGACCGGATTGCCGCTCTGGCCGGAGAAGTTGCGCGGCGTGGCGGCTTCGATCGAGTGCTGGATGGCGTCGATGGTGATTGCGACCGGCGCGATGACGTAAGACGGGCGCGACAGCGGCGGCAAAGGCGGCAGCGGCTCGAGCTTGGCGGCGACGCGGCTGGTCTGGTGGGCGGGCGGCAGGAAGCGGTCAAGCACCCACAAGGTAGCGGCGAAGAAAAGCGCGACGACAACGAGCGCCCCGACGATCAGGCGGAAGCGGCGTGAGCGGCCGAACAGCCGCAGCGGCGCGGTGATGACGTAGAAGATCGCGTCGAAAATCCGTCCCATCGGTCCGCTCCGCTCGATTCGTCGCGCGCGGATTCTAGGCCGATGAGCGGCGCGTGACCAGCAGCGCGGCTGCTCAGGGTTGTGTCACGAAAGCCGTCCCATCCGGTGCAATTTCAGCACCGTGCAGACGACGTCGCTCGCCGGCGTCGGGATGCCCAGTTCGCGACCGAGCGCTTGCACCTTGCCGGACAGCCAGTCGAGTTCAAGGCGATTGCCGCGCTCGAGGTCGTGCGCCATCGACGCCTTCATGCCGGGCTCGATATTGCCGGTGATCTGCGCCATGCGCTCGTCGATGATGGAGCGATCGAGCGCAACGCCGCTGGCGCGGCCGACGGCCAAGGCTTCCTCCATCAACTGCTTGAAGAAGTCGCGCGTTTGGGGATCGGCCGCGATAGGCCCGATGGATGAACGGAAGGTCGCGGTCGACCCCGACATGGCGGTGAGGAAGATGAACTTCTTCCAGCGCTCCGCCGTGATATCCGGCGACAGGCCGAGATCGAGCCCGGCCGCCTTGCCGGCGGCAACGAATTGATCGAGCATCGCATCAGGCTTGTTGTCGGCGCGGCCGAACGACATCTTGGCGAAGGCGCTGGTATGTTTGATGACGCCGGGCGCGGCAATGGTGGTGGCGATATAGGTGACGCCGCCGACCGTCTGTTCGGCGCCAAGGATCGGCGCCAGGCGCTCGACGCTGTCGACGCCGTTCTGCAAGGTGATGACGCGCGTTGCGTCGCTGACCATCGGCCTGGTCAGTTCGGCGGCCTTTTCGGTATCCCACAGCTTGACGGCGAACAGCACGATATCGACCGTCCCGACAGACGTCGGATCTTCGGTGACATTGACCTTGGGCAGATGCAGATCGCCATGCACGCTTTCGATCTTCAAGCCGTTCGCCTTGATGGCGGCGAGATTGGCGCCGCGCGCGATGAAGAAGACCTCGTGACCGGCCGCGGCCAGCCGCGCGCCGAAATAACCGCCGACGGCGCCTGCCGCCATTGCCGCAATCCGCATGATCAGCTCCCGCAATTGTACCGCAGCGCTGCCTATAGCACGCGCGGGCAAGAAATTGCCCGGCGAAACCTGAGGGTTTGCCGGGCAGTTTTGGGGGAGGTTCAGTCAGAAAATCGAAGGCTCAGTAAAGACCGCGCGGGCGGATGGTCTGCCAGGTGCGCTCGGCGGGGCCGGGGCCGACCGCGGCGAAGGACGAGGCGGCTTCATCCGAAATGGCCGTGACGTTCCGCGGCGCGGCATCGCGGCGGGCGCGTGCTTCGGTGGTCTGCGGCAGCACGATCACCTTGGCGCCGGGCTGCACGCGATCATAGAGATCGATCACATCCTCATTGGTCAGGCGGATGCAGCCCGACGATACGTTCTGGCCGATGGTCGTCGGATCGTTGGTGCCGTGGATGCGGTACATGGTGTTGCCGATGTACAAGGCACGGGCGCCGAGCGGATTGCCGGGGCCGCCGGCGGTGAAGCGCGGCAGGTAGGGCTGACGCTCGATCATCTCGGCCGGCGGATGCCAGTCCGGCCACTCGGCCTTGCGCGACACCTGCTTCACGCCCGACCAGGTGAACCCTTCGCGGCCGACGCCGATGCCGTAACGCATGGCCTTGCCATTGCCGAGCACGAGATAGAGATAGGTGTTCGGCGTATCGACGATGATGGTGCCGGGCGCTTCACGGGTGGCATAGTCGACGACCTGGCGCTGCAGGCGCGGATCGAGTTGCGCGTCCTCGGTTCCGAGTTGCTGGTCGAACTGCGCGTCGTATTGCGCCTGCGGCGACACTTGCTGATGCATCGGCTGTGGCGGCGCCAGAAATGCGAACTGCGATTGCGCGTGAGCGGCGCCGGGCAGAGCGAGCGCGGCAATCACCGCGGCGAGCGAAATGGCGGCCTGACGATTACTAAACATCTTACCCTCCGAGCACGAAGTCTCGTGACATTCGTGTATCGAACGGCGAGGCGGGTTCATGTGTTCCCGATCACAATTCGCTCAAATATCGGATAGCTCGAGGAACCGCCTGAGTTTGTTGGCGTTTTCCAGCGGTCAGCCTTTGTGCTGATGCCAGCCGACGACGGCATCCGGTGCGCTGTCGGTCGAGGCGAAATAGGGTTTGATGTCGAGGAGCGGCGTGCCGTCGAGGCAATCGAGGCCGACGACGCTCAGTTTGTTGCCGTCGACATCGTTGAGTTTGACCACGCTCATGGCGATCGGATTGGGCCGCGCCGGCGAACGCAGGGAACAGGTGCCGCGGCCGACGCCGTAGTGCCTGGGCTTCTGCAGCAGCAGATTTCGCGGCGCCTGGTCCATCCAGTACAGCAGGACGAGGTGGGTGCAGGTCTCCACCTCCTTGAGGGCCGGCACCCAGCGCGGATCGAGCTCGACGGTGCAGACCGCATCGGACTCGCGGGGATTCTTCGGGCAGTCCTTGCGCTCCTTCGAGGGCGTGCGGATGCGGCCGATGAAGTAGAGCCCGGCGTCGAAGGCGGCGGGCAGTTCGACGGTGAC
>JAEZEY010000357.1 GCA_023432845.1 Pseudomonadota bacterium | reverse complement strand
ATACTGGGGTCACGCACTCGGCATCGGCATTGAAACCGAGATGCGAAGGAAGGCGTTCGATCATCTGCAGAAGCTTTCCTTTGGGTGGTTCGACAACCAGAAAACCGGTCATCTCGTGGGCCGCCTGACCAAGGACCTCGAGGAGATCGGCGAAGTCGCCCATCATGGCCCGGAAGACGTCTTTATCGGCGTCATGACCCTGGTCGGCGCGCTTGCGCTGATGCTGTGGGTGCATGTCCCGCTCGCGCTGATTACGGCGGCCATCCTGCCGGTGTCGGCCTTTATCACGATCCGCTACGGCGGGCGCATGACCGGGACGTTCTGGAAAATCTACAACCGCATCGGTGAGTTCAACGCCCGCATTGAGGAGAATGTCGGGGGCATTCGCGTGGTGCAGGCTTTTGCCAACGAGGATCACGAGCGACGGTTGTTTGCTGTCAACAACGACAACTATCGAGCCACGAAGCTGGATGCTTACAAAGTGATGGCGACGACCAACTCGCTCTCCTATCTGTCGATGCGCTTTGTACAGGTCGCTGTGATGCTTGCCGGCGCATGGTTCGTCGTGCGTGGCGACCTCACGGCCGGCGGGTTTGTCGGATTTCTCCTTCTGGTCAACGTCTTCTTCCGTCCTCTTGATATGATCAATGCCGTCATCGAGATGTATCCAAAAGGCATCGCCGGCTTTCGGCGCTACATCCAGTTCCTCGATACGCGCCCGGCGATCGCAGACCGGCCAAACGCCAAGGCCATCGATCGGCTGCGCGGCGAAGTGGAGTACCGTGACGTTAGCTTTGGTTATAAGTCCGAACGACAGGTGCTGACCGACATCAGCTTTCGGATTTCGCCCGGCGAAACCGTCGCATTTGTTGGCTCGTCCGGCGCTGGCAAGACGACGGTCTGTTCGTTGCTGCCGCGATTTTATGAAGTGACATCCGGCTCGATCACGATCGATGGGATCGACATCCGCGATATGACCTTAAGGTCGTTGCGGCTTAACATAGGAATCGTTCAGCAGGATGTGTTCCTGTTTGCGGGCACCATTCGCGAAAACATTGCTTACGGAAGGCTCGAAGCGCCCGCTGCCGAGATTGAAGAGGCTGCTCGGCGAGCTCAGCTCGGAGAACTCATTGCTGCGCTGCCCGAGGGGCTCGATACGATTGTCGGAGAGCGTGGCGTCAAGCTGTCGGGCGGGCAGAAGCAACGTTTGGCCATTGCTCGCATTTTTCTGAAGAACCCTCCGATCCTGATCCTTGATGAGGCGACCTCGGCTCTGGATACCGAGACGGAGCGTGCCATTCAGCGCTCACTCGCCGAATTGTCCGAGGGTCGCACGACGCTCGTCATTGCGCATCGGCTCGCCACCATCGCCAATGCCGATCGCATCATGGTGCTTGAAGGCGGTCGCATTATCGAGCATGGCACGGAAGCTGAGCTGCGCGGACGCGAAGACGGCCGCTATCATGCCCTCCGCGCGGCGATAGCAGGAGATTAAGCCTTGCCGAACGCCGCTTCTACTCGCGGCTGCCCCAGGGCGGCTTCCCTGGCGAACGCCGTTTCCCAAGTCTCATCCTGGAGTGTCAGCACCGCCTCCTTGGTGGTTTGCACTGCAGTTGGACTGAGTTCGGCGAAGTTCTGGGCGAGCGCCATGGCTACCTTGTCGAGTTCGGCGGGGGCGACAACTTGATTAATGACGCCTCGCGCTAGGAGTTCGGCTGCCGTAATGGTCCGCGCTACCGGATGTTATCGAGAGCGTTACCGAAAGCCGGATTCGGCTCAGAGCGCTTTCCCAATCTTCACCAGCGCGCTTCTCCTGGCCACTCGGACCTGGATGAATCCGCTTTGTCATAGCGCCAGACAACATCGTCAACGTGGTGGGTCTGTGCCCGGTTCTCGTCGTGCTGTTCCGGACCGAATCTCTGCACCATGCTGTTGCCAGTTGCGTCGAGCCATCGCACGCTACATAAATCATAGCAGATGATCCGGATTCACGCCCTCAGGCAAATGAGCTGGGGCGCGCTTTCCGCAAGATGCCGAGAGCCGAAAAGGCGACGATCTCTGTTTGCAATCGCAGGCTCTGGAAGTGCTCAGGCGGGCACAAACCGTGCCGTGCCCGTCAATCGATTAGATTCAGCGCCTCGGCGCAATTTCATTTTGTCCAGAGACTTGGTGTCGTCGCGAGGGCTAGGCTCTTCAAGGCCGGAACGTTTCGCCGCTGACGACCACGCCGGCAATCGTGGCATTGCATCGTCGCGCGCCGCGGGCCCGCCTTATCTCAGGCGACGCGGCGGCCGGCGCTCCAGACCGCGCGCACCGCAGCACCTTCCGGTGTGACGTGAACGCGAATGGCATCGGCGCGCTTGCCGACGGCAATTTCGCCGCGATCGGTAAGGCCGACGGCCTCGGCCGGCGTCTTCGATACGGTGCGAATGGCCGCGGGCAGATCGTAGTTCGGCGCTTCTTTCGGCAGCATAAGCGCCGCGAGCAGCAGACTCGACGGCACATAATCCGAAGACATGAGATCAAGCAGGCCGGCGCGCGCCAGTTCGGCGGTTGCGACATTGCCGGAATGCGAGCCGCCGCGCACGAGATTGGGCGCGCCCATCATCACCTTGATGCCATTGGCGTGCAGATCCTGCGCCGAGGGAATGTTGGTGGGAAACTCGGCAATGGCGACGCGATCCTTGACGGCCTGATCGACGTGCTCGGGCGTGGTGTCGTCGTGGCTGGCCAGCGGCGTGCCGAACTTGCCGGCAAGCTCGACTAGGCCCCTGTAGTTGTCGACGGCATACTGCTCCGACAACTCGATACGCCGGTTGAACATCTCGTCGAGTTCGGCATCGTTCATGCCGCTCTTGCCGCGATAATATTCGCGCAGCTTCTGCGGATCCCGGAACTGACGCTGGCCCGGCGTATGATCCATCAGCGACAGAAGCCGCACATCGGGGCGGCCGATCAGTTCGGTGGTATCGACGACCACCTTCGGCATCGGCACTTCGCAACGCAGATGCAGATAATGGTCGATGCGCAGCAGGCCGGCGGCGCGCGCCTTGTCAATGGCGCCCGACAGAAGCGCTGCCTGGCCGTCGGCGGCTTCCGCGCCTTCCTCGCGCCAGACCCGCAGCGAATCAAGCACCGTGGTGATGCCGCTGGTGGCGATCTGCGCGTCGTAGGACACAACGGCGGACACCGCGTCCCACTGCACCTTCGGCCGCGGCTGCACGTGGGCCTCGAGATGGTCGGTGTGCAATTCGACCAGGCCGGGCAGCAGCAGGTCGCCTTCGGCATCGCTCCCCTTCTCGGGCGCTTTGCCTTCGCCGATTTCGGCGATGCGGTCGCCGTCGAAGGCGACATAGCCGCGTTCGATTATGCGGTCGGCGAGGACGATGCGGGCGTTGTCGATGATATCGGGCATATGTCTCTAGGCGGCAGTGGCAAAACGGGTGACGTCGACGGCGACATCGGCGATGTCGTCGCGGACCTGCTCGTCGTGGACGATTGCAACGATGGCGGCGCCGCGGCTTTTCCGCTCGCGCACGATATCGACGACCACGGCGCGGTTCTTGGCGTCGAGCGAGGCGGTCGGCTCGTCCAATAGCAGGATCGGGTGCACGGGCAACAGCCCGCGCGCCAGATTGATGCGCTGCTGCTCGCCGCCGGAGAAGGTGGCCGGCGGCAGGCTCCACAGCCGCTCCGGCACGTTGAAGCGCTTGAGCATGGCGGCGGCGCGCGAGGTGGCCTCGTCCCGGGCAATGCCTTTCGCGATCAGCGGCTCGGCCACGATGTCCAGCGCCGAGACGCGTGGCACCGCACGCAGGAACTGCGTGACGTAACCCAGCGCGCGCTGGCGCACGGCGAGGATGCGGCGCGGTGCGGCGGTGGCGAGCTCGACCTGATCCTCGCCCTCGCGCACCAGGATGGCGCCTTCGTCAACGCGGTAGTTACCGTAGATCAGCTTGAGGATCGACGATTTGCCGGAGCCGGACGGGCCGGTGAGCACGACGCACTGGCCGGCCTCGGCCTTGAAGCTGACGTCGCTCAGCACCGGCAGTTTGAGGCCACCCTGCAGATGCATGACGAAGGTCTTGGTGACGTCTTTGAGGTCAAGCGCGGGCATCATCACACCGGCAAAATCGAGGACACGAGAAGCTGCGTATAAGGCTGATGCGGATCGTCGAGCACTTGATCGGTCAGGCCAGCCTCGATCACCTCGCCGCCTTTCATCACCATGATGCGGTTCGACAACAGCCGCGCCACGGCCAGATCGTGCGTGACGATGATAGCGGCGATACGCATTTCCGAAACGATTCGGCGCAACAGATCGAGCAGGCGCGCCTGCACCGAGACGTCGAGGCCGCCGGTCGGCTCGTCCATGAAGATGAGGCGTGGCGCGGTGACGAGGTTGCGCGCGATCTGGAGACGCTGGCGCATGCCGCCCGAATAGGTGCGCGGCGTGTCGTCGATGCGGTCTTCCGGAATTTCGACGCGGCCGAGCCAGTCGGTGGCGGTGGCGCGGATGCCCGCGTAGTTGCGCTGACCGATCGCCATCAGCCGCTCGCCGACATTGCCGCCCGCGGAGACGCCCATGCGCAGACCGTGCTGAGGGTCCTGATGGACATAGCCCCAGTCGGTGCGCAGAAGGAAACGGCGTTCCGGCTCACTCATGTCCCAGAGGCTCTTCATGCCGCCATCGCGCATGCGATAGATAATATGGCCTGAGGTCGGCTCGATCTGCGTCGACAGCATCTGCAGGAGGGTCGATTTGCCGGAGCCGGATTCACCGACCACCGCCATGACTTCGCCCTCGTAAAGCTCAAACGAGGCGTCGCGGCAGCCGAGCTGGCGGCCGTAATATTTCGTCAGGCCTTCGGCGATGAGGAGGGGCTTGTCATCTTCAAAAGGGGTCATGCGCTTGCCTCGCTGAAGACGACACGGAAGCTGTAGCCGTGGCGCTCGAAACCGATGTTCTCGTAGAAGGCGTGCGCCCGTTCGCGTTTGGCGTTCGATGACAGCACGATCTTGTAGCAGTGTTTTTCTTTCGCCCGCTCCATGGCGAAGGCCATCATGGCGCGGCCGACGCCGCGGCTATGCAGCGACGGACCGACCGCGACGTCCTCGACCACGGCCGACGGCGCGCCGAGATGGCCGAGATTGTCCATGATCAGCAGCGCGAAGGTGCCGACGATGCGACCGTCGAGTTCGGCGACATAAAGCGTGTAATCGGGATAGCGCGCGAAACAGTCGAAGATGCGCTCGGCATCGATCGTCGGCAGCACCTTGCCGTCATCGAGATCGGGCTGCGCATAGAGCGCCAGCACGCCGGACAGGTCGCGCTTCTCCGCCTCGCGGATGGTGACGGCGTCGATCTCAACCATGGGCGGCCTCATTCGGGCTCGCCGCCGCGGGGCCATCCTGCGGTCCATGATGGCCTTCGGCGCGGCGCTGTTCGCAGAAGTCCGTGTCGGAGCACACGAACATGCGGCTGCCTGCATCGTCGGTGATAACCTCGTCGAGATAGGAGTTCATCGCGCCGCACAGCTCGCAGCAGGCATCGTGCCGGTACGGCTCGAACGGATGGTCGTCGAAGTCGAGCGACTTCACATGCGTGTAAGGCGGAATGGCGTAGATGCGCTTTTCGCGGCCGGCGCCGAACAATTGCAGCGCGGCGTTGTCCGACAACTTCGGATTATCGAATTTCGGGATCGGGGACGGGTCCATCACATAGCGGCCGCCGACCTCGACCGGGTAGGCATAGGTCGTGGCGATGTGGCCGTGGCGCGCGATATCTTCGTAGAGCTTCACATGCATCAGGCCGTATTCGGACAACGCATGCATGCGCCGCGTTTCGGTTTCGCGCGGCTCGAGGAAGCGCAAGGGTTCCGGGATCGGCACCTGATAGACCAGCACCTGGTTCTCGGTGAGTGCGGTTTCCGGAACGCGGTGGCGCGTCTGGATGACGGTGGCCTCTTCGGTGCGCGTCGTAATCTCGACGCCCGCTGTCTTGACGAAGAACTTGCGGATCGAAACGGCGTTGGTGGTGTCGTCCGAGCCCTGGTCGATCACTTTCAGCGTGTCGTCGGGACCGAGGATCGAGGCGGTCACCTGCACGCCGCCGGTGCCCCAGCCATAGGGCATCGGCATTTCTCTGGAGGCGAAGGGCACCTGATAGCCGGGAATGGCGATCGCTTTCAGGATCGCTCGGCGGATCATGCGCTTGGTCTGCTCATCCAGATAAGCGAAGTTGTAAACCGGCGCGCTCATTCGGCGGCATCCTGCATTGGCGCCTCGGACGGCGGATTGTTGGCGTAGAACTCGGCTTGCAGTTTGCGCAGCAGACCGAGCTCGGACTGGAAGTCGACATAATGCGGCAGCTTCAGATGCTCGACGAAGCCGGTTGCCTGCACATTGTCGGAGTGGCTGAGGACGAACTCCTCGTCCTGCGCCGGTGATCCGGTCTCCTCGCCGAGTTCGCGGGCGCGCAGCGCGCGATCGACCAGCGCCATCGACATGGCCTTGCGTTCACTCTGGCCGAAGACGAGGCCGTAACCGCGCGTGAAGCGCGGCGCCTGCGTGCCGTTGCCGGTGAACTGGTTGACCATCTGGCATTCGGTCACGGCGATGGAGCCGAGCGGCACGGCGAAGCCGGCATCCTCGGCGAAGAATTCGACTTCGACCTCGCCGTAGCGGATTTCACCGGCGAAGGGATGCGTGCGGCCGAAGCCGCGCTGCGTCGAATAGCCGAGCGCCAGCAGGAAACCTTCGTCGCCGCGCGCGAGATTCTGCAGGCGCAGATCGCGGTTGGCGGGAAACGACAGGGGCTCGCGGGTGAGATCGCCGACTTCCTCGGCCGGCGGATCGTCGCCTTCCATCAGGCCGCCGCCGGCGAGCAGTTCGGCAACCGACTTGAAGCGAGTGCCGTCGGCCGGCGCGGTGGCGGGTTCTTCGACCTCGCTTTGTTCGGCGAGCGTGTGGTCGAGCAGGCGGTGGGTGTAGTCGAAAGTGGGCCCGAGCACCTGGCCGCCGGGCAGATCCTTGAAGGTCGCCGAGATGCGCCGGCGAATGTCCATGTTGCCGGTCTCGAGCGGTTCCGATGCGCCGAAGCGCGGCAATGTGGTGCGGTAGGCGCGCAGCAGGAAGATGGCTTCGATCAGGTCGCCGCGCGCCTGCTTGATGGCGAGCGCGGCGAGTTCGCGATCGTACAGCGAGCCCTCGCACATCACGCGATCGACCGCGAGCGCGAGCTGGTTGTCGATCTGCTCGAGCGAGAGTTCCGGCACATTGCGGTCGCCGCGCCGCGCGTCGGCGAGCAGCTTGTGGGCGTTGTCGATGGCGCGTTCGCCGCCTTTGACTGCGACATACATATGTCAGCGCTCCATCACGGTGACCGAACGCGGCAGCGCCGCGATGTCGTGGCCGGCGATGAGCACGAGATCGACGCCGCGCGGAAACAGCGCGCGGTTCTCTTTCATGCGCGAGGCGAAACCGACGGGCAGGGGAGCCGCCGCGAATTCACGCGTCGTCTTGATGCCCGGGCCGCGCAGGGTGAGCGCCGTCCCGGCAAAGCCGTCGATCTGCACGATGAGCGTGGTCGAGCGGTCAGGATATTCCGGCGTGCCTTGCGCGAACTGCGCGAGAGGCGGCATCGAGCGCGCATCGGCGATCAGCGCGAAGGCGGCTTCGCCCGGATCGCGAACGACCGGCGCGCCGGTGTGGAAGCGAATCCAGTCGGCAACCTTGTGTGCTGCGGCGAAAGCGGGGTCGAGCCAGAGCGGCGTCTCGTAATCGGCAAGACTCTTGATCAGCGCGGCAGCCGCGGGCGCGAAGGGCGCGGGTGCGTCCGCGCCGATGAGCGCGCGGATGTCGCCGGGCCGCGCCAAGCAATCCATCAGGGCGCGGATGGCGGCTTGGCTGGCGTAGGCCGGCTCCATGCCGGGAACGGGCGCGGTGGTGTCGAGCATGATCAATCCTCCCCGCGCACCAATGTGAAGAAGTCGACCTTGGTCGCCGCCGTGCGGGCGCGGGCGAGATCCTGCTTTTCCTTCTGCTGCTGCCGCAGCGGCGCCAGCACATGCGACTCGATGGCGGCGCGCTTGTCGTCGACCTGCCAGAGTGCGTCGCACAGCGCGACCAGTCGCGCCTTGTCGCGATCGCGGCCCAGCACATAGCCGAACCCGGTCTCGCCGGAGGCAAGCTGCACGGCGGCGCGCGTCACGGTGGCTTCGCCGGCGTTGAACGGCGCGCCGCGTGACCCGATGCGCCCGCGCAGCATGACTAGGCCGATCTCCGGCGCGCGCGGCTCGGAGTAGCTCAGGCCGTCATCCAGCTGACGCAGGCCGCGGGCAATCTCGGCCGAATCGGCGCGCGCCAGGACGGCGAGAGCCTCCCGGCGTTTGGTCCGTGCGTCCACGGTATTGGCGGTGTCGGGCGTCATTTCGGGGCGGTCTCGTAAAGTTGTCTAGTCGACTAGACAAGTCGCTCTATAACTTGTCTAGCTGACTAGACAAGTTATAAATGCTCAGCCGTGACGCTGTGATGACAAGGCCGCCATGCTCACACGCACACCCCGGGGTGCTTCCAGAGGATCTTCCGACCGCGACGATCTGCTCGCGCGCGGCGTCATGCTGTGGCGCTGCATCGCCGACGACTTCGAGCAGGCCATTCTGGTCGGCAAGCACGAGAACGGCTCGAAGCTGCCGGCGGAAAGCGAGATCGCCGCGCGCTATGGCGTCAATCGCCACACTGTGCGCCGCGCCATGGCCGAGCTTGCCGCGCGCGGGCTGGTGCGCACCGAGCGCGGCAGCGGCACCTTCGTCAAAACCGACAAGCTGAATTATCCGATCAGCCAGCGCATGAAGTTCTCCGAGATCGTGGCCGCGGCCGGCCACGAGGCGGAAGGGCGTCTGCAGGGCCATCGTCATGAAGCGGCGAACGAGGACATCGCGCGCGATCTCGGCATCGCGCCCGGCGACGAGGTCGTGCGCCTGGAAATCCTGCGCGCCGCCGATCGCGTGCCGATTTCGGTGTCGACGTCATGGCTGCCGGCCGACCGTTTCGGCGATGCCGCCAAGGTGTTCCGCCGCGCGCGCTCGATCACGCGCATGCTCGAGCATTTCGGCGTCCGGAGCTATCGCCGCAAATGGACGCGCATTAGCGCCGGTTTCGCCGACGCGGTGGATGCCGGCCGGTTGCGGCTGTCGGTGCATCGGCCGGTTCTCATCGCCGAAGGTCTCAATGTCGCCGAGGATGAGACGCCGGTGATGCTGTCGCGCGCGCGCTTCTCGGCCGATCGTGTCGCGCTGATTGTGGAAAGTTGAATGACGCGTCACGCGTCACGCGACTGTCATTAACCGGGCGTTTCTAGTCATCATGGCCAGCAAACTCTCCATAGCTCCGGTCGTCGATCCGACCGCCGAACTCACGCGTACGACGCTTGGCGCCTATACGGAAGTCGGGGAGCGCACCAAGCTCCTTGAGGTTGAGCTCGGCGACTACTCCTACGTCGTCAACGACAGCGACATTGCCTATGCGACCATCGGGAAATTCACCTCAATCGCGGCGATGACTCGGATCAATCCGGGCAATCACCCGATGCACCGCGCCACGCAGTCGCATTTCACCTATCGCGCCAGCGCCTATTTTGACGGCGCTACGGACGAGGCCGAATTCTTCGACTGGCGGCGCTCATTCCGTGTCAGCATCGGCCATGACGTGTGGATCGGGCACGGCGCGATCGTGTTGCCCGGCCGGTCGATCGGCACCGGAGCGGTGGTCGGCGCCGGTGCCGTCGTCACCAAAGATGTGCCGCCCTACATGATCGCCGTCGGCAATCCGGCGCGGGTGCTGCGGCCGCGCTTTCCGGCGGCGGTTGCCGAGCGCATGATGGCGCTCACGTGGTGGGATTGGCCGCACGAGCGGCTGGGGCAGGCGCTCGCCGATTTCCGCGCGCTCAGCGCTGAACAATTTCTCGATAAGTACGAAGGCGCCGCGACGCCGGCGCTGCAGGCCGCAGGTTAAGGATAGTGATGCGTATTCAGGGCGGACAGGTTCTGACGGGCGGCGGCTTCGCCGAGGCGGATATTCAGGTTGATGATGGTGCCATCGCGGCGGTTGGCGCCAGTAGCGGCAACGGCCGCAGCTTCGATGCGCGCGGGCTCTATGTGCTGCCGGGCATCGTCGATATCCACGGCGATGCCTTCGAGCGGCAATTGATGCCGCGGCCCGGCGTCGGCTTCCCCATCGATGTCGCCTTGCAGGACAGCGACCGCCAGGCGGTCGCCAACGGCATTACGACGATGTTTCACGGCCTCACCTGGTCGTGGGAGCCGGGCCTGCGCGGCGCCGAAAACGCGCGCGCCGTGCTGGACGCCATCGAGGCGCTGCGGCCGTCGCTCGGGGCCGACACGCATTGCCACCTGCGCTACGAGACCTTCAATCTCGACGCCGAAGCCGAAGTGACGGACTGGCTCGGCGCACGCCGCATCGGCATGCTCGGCTTCAACGATCACATGCCCAGCGCCGATGCGCCGCCGCGCACGCGCAAGATCGCCGAAATGGCGGCGCGTGCCGGGCTGACGGTCGAGGATTTCAATGCGCTGGTCGAGCGGCTGCGCGGCCGCGGCGGTGAGGTGCCGGCCTCGATCGAGCGTCTTGCCAGGGCGGCGAACGCCAGCGCGGTCGCGATGCTGTCGCATGACGACATGTCGCCGGCCCAGCGGCAGTGGTTTCGTGCGCTGGGTTGCCGGGTCGCCGAATTTCCGGTGAACGCCGTAACCGCCGAAGATGCCGTTGCAGCCGGCGACCACGTCGTCATGGGCGCACCCAATGTCGTGCGCGGGGGCAGCCATATCGGTTGGGTCTCCGCTGCCGACATGATCGCGCGCGGTCTCTGCACCGTGCTGGCGTCGGACTATTATTACCCGGCGCTGCTGCTCGCGGCGTTTCGGTTGGCGCAGGACAAGGTGCTGCCGCTTCATCGAGCCTGGGCCTATGTGTCGGAACATCCGGCGCGCGCCGCGGGCTTCACCGACCGCGGCGCCATTGAAGCCGGCAAGCGCGCTGATCTCGTTCTCGTCGATGCCGCCGGTTCGCTGCGACCGAAGGCGGCGGCGACCATGGCGAATGGCCGTTTCGTTTATCTTGCCGACAGCGGCCGGCTGCATTGAGCACGGGTGACGTCATGGCGGCGCGCTATGCTATCTATTATGTGCCGGCCCCCGACAGCGCGCTCTATCGTTTCGGTGCCTCCGCCCTCGGCTACGACGCTTACACGGGCAACGACGTGCCTTACTTCGACGGGGTCGATGCGGCGGTCTGGCCGGCGCTGACGCGCGAGCCACGCGTCTACGGATTTCACGCGACCATGAAGCCGCCGATGCGGCTCAAGGACGGCGTAACCGAGCACGATCTGGTTGCCGCGTTCGATGCGTTTGCAAAGGGGCAAGTGCCGGTCGATGCCGGCATGCTCGTTGTCCGTGAGCTTGGCTCGTTCATAGCGCTGGTGCCGGCCGCGCCCTGCGTGCCGCTCAATTGTCTGGCGGACTCTTGCGTTAGGGCCTTCGACGGCCTGCGTGCCCTAATGACCGAGCAGGAACTGGCCAAACGGCTGACGCCCGGTCTGAGCGATCGGCACATCGAGCATCTGTATCGCTGGGGCTATCCTTATGTGTTCGAAGACTTCCGCTTCCACATGACCCTCACCGGCTCGCTGCCGGTGCAGAAGCGGACCGGCGCTTTCAAATTCCTCTGCAAAAAATTTGAGCAGAGCCCCGAGGCCGCGATTTTGACAGTCGATCGCCTGGTCATTTCAAAGCAGCCGACGCCGGGGGCGCCCTTCGTTGTGCTGCATGAAGCGGCGCTGGGCTCCGCCACGCCGCTTTAACCCGCTGATTCAGCGCTCTCTTCCCCGCCTTCATCGCAGCCCGGTGTGAACACCGGCAGAAACCGCCGCGACCTTCATCCGGCTGTCACACGCCGTTGTTAGCGAATGTGACACCATATGCAGGAGGGCGCGGCGTGACAACGCAAGCTGTCATCGACGCTAGAGCTGTTTCCAAGTCGTATCAGCGCGGCAAGCCCGTGCTGAAGAACGTCTCCATCTCGCTCCAGCGGGGCGAAATGGTGGCGCTGATCGGCGCGTCGGGTTCGGGCAAATCGACCTTGATCCGGGCCTTGGCCGGGCTCATTCCGATCGATGCCTCGCATGACCGCAAGGGCTCGATCGGCCATATCTCCGTGCTGGGGCAACCGGTCCAGCGCGCCGGCCGCATCAATTGCAACCGCAATCTGCGGGCCCGCATCGGCGTCATCTTCCAGCAGTTCAACCTGGTGCCGCGGCTGTCGCTGCTCACCTATGTCTGCTTCGGTCTGCTCGGCCGCCTGCCGCTGATCCGCGGCACCGCGGGCCGGTTCAGCGACGACGACAAGCGCGTCGCCATGCAGGCGCTGTCACGCGTCGGCATCGCCGAACATGCGCTGCGCCGCGCCAGCGATCTGTCGGGCGGCCAGCAGCAGCGCGCCGCCATCGCCCGCTCGCTGGTGCAAGGCGCTGAATTGCTGATCGCCGACGAGCCGATCGCGTCGCTCGATCCTGCCTCGTCGCGTCGGGTGATGGATCTGATCGCCGACATGAACCGCGATGATGGCCTGACCGTGCTGGTCTCGCTGCATCAGGTCGAATACGCGATGAAATATTGTCCGCGCACGATCGCGCTGAAGGACGGCAAGGTCGCCTATGACGGCCCGTCGAGCGCGCTGACGCCGGCTTTCCTGAACAACATCTACGGCGCCGAATCCGAAGAACTGTTCCTGCCGAATTTCGGCGCGCCGCCGGCACCCGAACAGGGCCACGGTCCGCACTGGGCGGACCCTCATGGCGCGATGAATGGCAACGGCCATTGGTCCGATCCGCCGGCCGCTGTCATGCCGCATGCATCGACCGCAGCTATCACGAGACCGCACGCAAAAGCCGGGCGACTGACCGCCTGAGCGCGGTCATCGCCCGACCCGACTGACAAGAAACGACTGCAACAGGAGAAGCATCATGCGCAAGCTAGCCATGCTTGGTACCGCGCTGGCCATCGCCGCGAGCCTCACGGCGACCGCGGTGCGGGCCCAGACCAAGGAAATCAATTTCGGCATCATCTCGACCGAAGCCTCGGTGAACCAGAAGAAGAACTGGGAGCCCTTCCTCGAGGCCATGAGCAAAGCCACCGGCCTGAAGATCAACGGCTTCTATGCGTCGGACTATGCCGGCGTGATCGAGGCGATGCGCTTCAACAAGGTGCAGGTCGCCTGGTACGGCAACAAGTCGGCCATGGAAGCGGTCGACCGCTCGAGCGGCGAGGTATTCGCGCAGACCGTCTCCAAGGACGGCAGCAAGGGCTACTACGCCCATATCCTCGTCAACGTCGACTCGCCGTTCCAGAAGCTCGACGACATTTTGAAGTGCGACAAGACGCTGGATTTCGGCATTGGCGATCCGAACTCGACGTCGGGCTTCCTGGTGCCGACGTCGTACATCTTCGCCGCCAAGAACATCGACCCGAAGGAATGCTTCAAGACGGTGCGCAACGCCTCGCACCAGGCCAATGCCATGTCGGTCGCCAACAAGCAGGTCAACGCCGCGACCAACAACAGCGAGGACATGCAGCGCATCGAGAAGAACGCGCCGGATGCCTTCAAGAAGCTGCGCGTGATCTGGACCTCGCCGATCATCCCGCTAGACCCGCTGACCTGGCGCAAGGATCTCGATCCGGCGGTCAAGACCAAGCTCTACACCTTCCTCCTGAGCTATGGCCGCGTCGGCACCGCCGACGAGATCAAGGC
>JAEZEY010000220.1 GCA_023432845.1 Pseudomonadota bacterium | reverse complement strand
GTACTGGTCGCCATAGGCGTGGCGGCCGATGATGATCGGCTGGGTCCAGCCGGGCACCAGGCGCGGCACATTCTTGCAGATGATCGGCTCGCGGAAGATGGTGCCGCCGAGGATATTGCGGATGGTGCCGTTCGGGCTCTTCCACATTTCCTTGAGGCTGAACTCCTTCACGCGCGCCTCGTCGGGCGTGATGGTGGCACACTTGACCGCGACGCCGACTTCCCTGGTCTTGTTGGCCGCATCGATGGTGATCTGATCGCCGGTCTCGTCGCGCTTCTCGATGCTGAGATCGTAATAGAGCAGGTCGATGTCGAGATAAGGATGGATCAGCTTGTCCTTGATGAGCTGCCAGATGATGCGGGTCATCTCGTCGCCGTCCATTTCGACGACGGGGTTCGCAACCTTGATCTTCGCCATTGTCAGGAAGCCATTTTTCAGGGAGCCGGCATCAGGGAAAGTAGTCGACGCCCGGCGCACCCATCGGCGCGCCGGGCCTAAGCGTCAGAGCGTCGCGAGCGCGTCGTTCAGCGTCTTGCTCGGCCGCATCGCCGCCGAGGTCTTGGCGGTATCGGGCAGGTAGTAGCCCCCGGTATCGACCGGCTTGCCCTGTGCGGCGATCAGGTCGGCGTTGATCTTGGCCTCGTGGGCCGCCAGCGGCTCGGCCAGCGGCTTGAAGCGCGCCGCGAGTTCCTTGTCCTTGGTCTGCGCCGCCAGGGCCTGGGCCCAGTAGAGCGCCAGGTAGAAGTGGCTGCCGCGGTTGTCGATCTGGCCGACCTTGCGCGCCGGGCCGCGGTTGAACTCGAGGATCTTGCCGTTGGCTTCGTCGAGCGTGTCGGCCAGAACCTGCGCCTTGGCGTTCTTGTAGGTCTGCGCCATGTGCTCGAGCGAGACGCCGAGCGCGAGGAATTCGCCGAGCGAATCCCAACGCAAATAACCTTCTTCCTGGAATTGCTGGACGTGCTTGGGCGCCGAGCCGCCGGCGCCGGTCTCGAACAGGCCGCCGCCCGCCATCAGCGGCACGATCGACAGCATCTTCGCCGAAGTGCCGAGCTCCATGATCGGGAACAGGTCGGTGAGGTAGTCGCGCAGCACGTTGCCGGTGACCGAGATCGTGTCCTGGCCCTTGCGGATGCGCTCGAGCGAGAACTTCATCGCGTCGTCGGGTGACATGATGCGGATATCGAGACCCGACGTGTCCTCGTTCTTCAGGTATTTTTCGACCTTGGCGATAACCTGGGCGTCGTGGCCGCGGTTCTTGTCGAGCCAGAACACGGCCGGGGTGTTCGACAGGCGGGCACGGCGCACCGCGAGCTTGACCCAGTCCTGGATTGGCGCGTCACGGACCTCGCACCCGCGGAAGATGTCGCCGGCCTCGACCGGAAGCTCGAGCAACACCTTGCCGTCCTCGGCGACGATGCGAACCGTGCCATCGGCGGGGATTTCGAACGTCTTGTCGTGCGAGCCATATTCTTCGGCCTTCTGCGCCATCAGGCCGACATTCGGCACCGAGCCCATGGTCTTGGGGTCGAAGGCGCCATTGGCCTTACAGTCGTCGATGACAGTCTGATAGATGGTCGCGTAGCAGCGGTCGGGGATCACGGCCTTGGTGTCGTGCAGCTTGCCGTCGGCGCCCCACATGCGGCCGGAATCGCGGATCATCGCCGGCATCGAGGCGTCGACGATCACGTCGGACGGCACATGCAGGTTGGTGATGCCCTTGTCGGAATTCACCATCGCCAGGCCCGGGCGCTTGGCGAATTCGGCGGCGATATCATCCGTGATCGCCTTCTTCTCGGCTTCCGGCAGCGTCTCGATCTTGGCGAGCAGGTCGCCGAAGCCGTTGTTGAGATTGACGCCGAGCTTCTTCAGCGTTGCATCGTGCTTGGCGAGGACATCGGCGAAGAACACGTTAACGGCATGGCCGAAAATGATGGGATCGGAGATCTTCATCATGGTCGCCTTGACGTGCAGCGAGAACAGCACGCCCTTATTCTTGGCGTCCTCGATCTGCGCGGCGAAGAAGTCGCGCAGCGCCTTCTTGCTCATCACCGCGGCGTCGATGATTTCGCCGGCCTGGATCGGCATCTTGGCCTTCAGCACCGTGACGGCGCCGTCCTTGCCGACCAGTTCGATGCGCGCGTTGGTCGCGGCGGCAACGGTGGTCGCGACTTCCGAGCCATAGAAGTCGCCGGCCGGCATGTAGGAAACGTGCGTCTTTGAGTCCTTGGCCCAGGCGCCCATCTTGTGCGGATTGTTGCGGGCGTATTGCTTAACGGCGCCGGCGGCGCGGCGGTCCGAATTGCCTTCACGCAGCACCGGGTTGACGACGCTGCCGAACACCTTGGCGTAGCGGGCCTTGATGTCCTTCTCGGCGTCGGTCGCGGCGTTATCCGGATAATCGGGGATGTCGTAGCCCTTGCCCTGCAGTTCCTTGATCGCGGCCTTGAGCTGCGGGATCGAGGCCGAGATGTTGGGCAGCTTGATGATGTTGGCTTCGGGCTTCTGTGTGAGCTCACCGAGTTCGGTCAGTTCGTCGTTGATGCGCTGCTCGGGCTTCAGCTTCTCGGGGAAGCTGGCGATGATGCGGCCGGCCAGCGAGATGTCCTTGAGCTTCACCGACACGCCGGCGGCGCCGACGAAGGCTTCGACGATCGGCAGCAGGGAATAGGTCGCGAGCGCCGGGGCTTCATCGACTTTTGTCCACATGATTTCGAGATTCGGCATGCATGCCCCCAATTTGAGCGCTGAGTGGTGGTGGTGCTGATTGCGCGCCCTATAGCACCCCGAATTGGGGGGCGAAAGCTGCGCTTTCGCAGGGTGGGGCGGGGCGTTATAGAGCCGGTATTGGAGCGTTACTGACATGCCCGGAGCCGGGACCGACAAGACCAAACGCTGGATCGAACGTCCCGGACCCGTCGTGGTGCTGGTCGAGCCGCAGATGGGCGAGAACATCGGCGCGGCGGCGCGCGCCATGGCCAATTTCGGCCTCGGCCGGCTGCGTCTGGTCAAGCCGCGTCAGGGCTGGCCGAACGAGAAGGCGGTCGCCATGGCGGCTGGCGCGGATCGTGTCCTCGACGGCGCGCAGCTCTACGAGACGCTGGAGGAGGCGGTCGCCGATTGCTCCTTCGTGCTGGCGACCACGGCACGCCACCATGACCAGCTCAAGCCGATCATCGACGCCCGGCAGGCCGCGGCCGAGGTAGCGCCGCGCATCGCCGCCGGCGATACCGTGGCGCTGGTGTTCGGCCGCGAGCGCAACGGCCTTGAGAACCATGAAGTCGGGCTCGCCGACCGCATCGTGACGTTGCCGGTCAACCCGGCCTTCGCCTCGCTCAACCTGGCGCAGGCGGTGATTGTCGTCGCCTATGAGTGGTTCAAGCTCGCCGGCGCCGACGCCGTGCGCGAGGACGAGCCGCGCCGCTCGCCGCCGGTCGGCAAGCAACAGCTCGGCGCCTTCTTCCGTGATCTCGAGCGCGAGCTGGAGAAGGTCGAGTTCTTCCGCCCCGCCGAGAAGCGCGAGACCATGGTCATCAACCTGCGCAACATCTTCACGCGCATGGAGCTGACGCAGCAGGACATCCGCACGCTGCACGGCGTGATCATGGCGATCGCCAATGGCCGCAAGGGCCCGGCGCGCGGCGGCACGCTCGATCCGCAAGCCGCCGAGGAACTGCGCGGGCTCATTGCCGATCACAGCGCCGGCCAGATCGCGCAGGAGCGGGCGCCGATCAAGGGCCTGGCGCGGCTCTTACGGCGTAACCCCACCGAGGCGGAGCGCGCGTTCTGGAAAGCGCTCACCGGCGACCGGCGCTTTGCCGGATTAGGCTTCAAGCGGCAGGTGCCGCTCGGCCCGCATATGGGCGACCTCGTCTCCATCCCGCTGCGCTGCGTGATCGAGATCATCCCGGCCAATGAGCCCGAGGCGACGCGGGAGCAGCGGCCGGCGCGGCATGCCTGGCTGGCCGAGCGCAACTACCGCGTCATCACCATCGCGGCGGCCGATGTGCTGAGCGATGTCGGCAAGGTGCTGGACGATCTGGCGCCAAGGGTAACGGCGGCAGAGCAAGCGTAGACGCGTCGCAAATACTCCGTTCATCCCCGCGAAAGCGGGGATCCAGAGTCATTATCTCGATCGGTAAAGAAGAACTGGGTCCCCGCTTTCGTGGGGACGAGC
>JAEZEY010000377.1 GCA_023432845.1 Pseudomonadota bacterium | reverse complement strand
CCGACGTGTCGAAGGAGATGTTCGCGGCGCTGGCGCCGCTCGACAATGAGGCGCCACCGCCGGACGTGCTCGGTGTGCTCCGCGCATTCGAGGACTGGTACGCGGAGACGCATCCGCAATCATTCTGGGTACTGTTTGAGCACTACATGCCGGAGACGCCGCTTGTCGACTTCTGACACCGTGACGACTTTCGAGCAGTGGCTCGCTGCGGAGTTTGCCGCCACCGGCTCTTTCACGGCGCTGATCGTGCTGGTCGATATCTCTGAGATCAAGGTCAACCCGCTAGTCTCGACCTATCTCAACATCATCGGCACCGAGGTGGACTGGAGCGAAATTACGGTGCTATTCGCCGGCGCCGGCGTGTCGTGGAACGGCGCGGCGTTCTTTCCCGTCGTAGATATCCATGGCGGACCGCTCGACAACCCCACCGCGCGTATCAAGCTGCGCGAGCTGGAGCAGCGGTTGGGCGACGATCGCCTGGTACTCAATGAAGGTGCGTTCTTTGACCAGTGGGGCCGCAAGCTCAAGGTCGAAGAAGTGGACCTGCAATGACGAGCGAGCGCACGGCAGCGCGCCGGCTTCTCATCGTGTTGATGAATACCGATCCGCGCAATCCGGAAGAGCTGGCCGCGCCGTTCTATTACGCCGCCGTCGCGGCCGCGATGGATTACGAGGTCGATCTGCTCTGCACGGCGACCGCCGGCAAGCTGATGTTCAAGGGTGTGGCCGAGACGATTCGCATCAAGGCTGGCGAGGACAAGTCTGTGCTCGACTGGATCAAAGAGGCGCACGATCAGGGCGTGAAGCTATGGGCCTGTCCGGCCAATCTGGAGCTGTTCGACAAGGCTGACATCGATCTCATTGCCGAATGCAGTGGCATGATGGGCGCCGCCGCCATGATCCAGACCGTCATGGAAGGCGAGGCTCGCGTGCTCACGTTCTGAGGTAGGTGATGGCGCAGGTTCAGGGTTTCGAGTTTCCTGAAGATCGGTTCTACGACGTCGAGAATCAGGTCTGGTACCTGCCGCTGCCGGATGGCGGCGTTCGCGCCGGCTTCACCGCCTGGGCGGTAAAGCTGATGGGCGAGGTGCTGGTGTTCACGCCCAAGCGCATCGGCCAGACCTTCGACAAGGACAAATGGTTCGCCATGGTCGAAGGCGGCAAATGGATCGGCGCCGCACGCGCCGCCTTCGACGGCACCGTGATCACGCAGAACGAGGCGCTGATCGACCGTCCCGAACTGCTGATGAAAGACGCTTTCGGCGAGGGCTGGATGATCACGCTTCGGCCGTCCGCGGCCGATTGGCGCGATGGTCTTGTGGCTGGCGAAGAGGTTGGTCCAGCCATCGACGCCTGGATCGCGACCGGATCCTACAAGGCTCGCAATGGATGACCTATGCGTACCGCCGATATGCTTTGCGAAACCTCGAAAAGACCCCCTTGGTGATGAAATTGGAACCGCCGTTTCGCCATCGCCCATGATGGAGAGGGTCGAGGGTTCGAGAAAGTGAAATAGTATAAACTACTTATCCAATACGATGAGCGCTGTGTTGTACCGTTATTCAAGGGCGTCTTCTTCCATTGATTGCCACACCCTATGACAGTTTGCGCGGCTTCGCCACAGATTGACATCGATTGCCATACTATTCCATTTACCGCGCGGCGCTTTATTCTATGCGGAACAGCCGTGCGGCATTGTCGTGCACGATGCGCTGACGCTCGGTGCCCGTTATTCCGGCCTTGTCGAAGGTGCCGACCGGATCGTCATCGCCCATGTCGAATGGATAGTCTGAGCCCAACATCACCCGGTCGGCGCTGACGGTTTCGACGAGGCGAGCAATCAGCACCGGATCGAAGACGCAGGTGTCGTACCAGAAGCGCTTGAGATAGGTCGAAGGCCGCTGGGGGCACAGCTTGCGCACCTCGGGACGCGCCTTCCAGGCGTGGTCGAAGCGGCCGGCATAAAATGGATAGAAGCCACCGCCATGGGCGATGATGACGTGGAGGTCAGGGTGGCGGTCGAGTACACCGCCGAGGATGAGATGCGAGATGGCGATGGTCTCTTCGAGCGGCTGCGCCACGGTGTTGACCATGAAGAACGGGCTAAGCCGCTGACCGTGCGAGAAGCCGAGCGGATGGACGAAAAGCGGCGCGCGCAATTCCGCCAGCCGCTTGTAAAGCGGATCGAACGACGGATCTGACAGCTCGAGCGCCTCAACCCGGCTGTCGATCTGGAAGGCACGCAGGCCAAGTGTCTCGACGGAGTGAACGGCCTCGTCGATGGCGCGCTTGGGGAAGCGCATCGGCAGGGTCCCCATGGCGACGAAGCGCTTGGAATCCTGCGCCGCAAGCGCGGCAAGGTCCTCGTTCTGGACGCGCGACAGCGCGACCTGCCGCTCTTCGTCGGCCCAGTAGTGCTGCTGCGCGGGCGCCGGCGCGATGACCTGAACATCGACGCCCATGCGTTTCATGGTGCTGCGCCGCTCATCGAGATTGAGCATGCGCTCGGGAACGATCTTGCCCTGTTCGACATCGGTCGTAGCGCTTTCCGGCGACATGTCGCGGATATATGGGTTTGACTTTGGGTCGAACACGTCGGCGATCAGCGGATTGACGCGGCGGCTGAGCGCGTGGGTGTGCATGTCGATGACGGGCATGGTTATGTCCAGTTAATTCAGGTCGGCGGAAGGCGGGATACGGGTGTGCCACTCGGTTGCGTCCTGATAGGCAGCGGCCGCGTTCAGGATCGTCATCTCGGCGAAAGGGCGCCCGACGAGCTGGAAGCCGATCGGCAGGCCGGCGCTGTCGAAGCCGCACGGCACTGACGCCGCCGGCAGGCCGAGATAATTGATGCCGCGGGTGCAATGCGTGACCGAAGCGATAGCCTTGGCAACGTCCGCCGGTGTGCCTTGGGTGGTCGCCGTAATCGTCGGCACCGGCACAGGGATCGCCGGAATGAGCGCAAGGTCCGCGCTGCCGAGGCAGGCGCCTAGCCACTCCTGCGTCAGCTCGGCGCGCATCGATATCGCCTCGACATAGCGCGTCGCCGGATAGAACAGGCCGGGCTCGATGCGCGAGCGCACCTGATCGGCATAGTCGCCGGGGCGTTCCGCCAGCCAGCGGCGATGGATGGTGGCGGCCTCGACGCTCATCACGAGATGCATCATGGCGTTGATCAGCGCCATGTCTGGCGGCGCGGTGTCGACCAGAGTGACGCCGAGATCGCGGAAGACCGCCTCTGCGTCGCGCAGCGCCTTGGCGATTTCGGGGTGCAAGGTCTCGCGGTAATAGCCGCCGGGCAGCGCCATCGTCATGCCGCGCACGTCGCCCGAGAAAGTGAATTCGCGGCTCGTGAGCACAGTCATCATCAATGCAGCGTCGCGCGCGGTTCGTGTTAGCGGGCCGGGGCAATCGAGCGAGGCCGAGAGCGGCATCACGCCGTCACCGGGGACCCGCCCCCAAGTCGGCTTCAAACCCACC
>JAEZEY010000004.1 GCA_023432845.1 Pseudomonadota bacterium | reverse complement strand
CCCGCCGTCAGGCGACGGCGGCCTTGTTGGTCTGAGTGAGCTTGACCTCGAAGCCCTCGAACTGCGGATGGCCGATATAGAGCGGCGCATTGCTCGAGGTGTTGCTGGCGCGGGCGTGCGACGCACGGAACTCATCCGACTTGGTCCAGGCCTCGAAGTTGGCCTTGCTCTGCCACACCGTGTGCGACGAATAGAGCGTGTGGTCTTCCGCTTCCGGCCCCTTGAGCAGATGGAATTCGACAAAGCCTGGCATGCGGTCGAGATAGGACTCGCGGCTCGACCAGACGTTCTCGAAGGCTTCTTCGGAGCCCTTTTTCACCTTGAAGCGATTCATCGCGATAAATTGGGACATGGATTTACCCCTTTGGCTGGCGCTTGCTGGCGCAGGTTGGTGTGGCAGAATTTTCAATCCGGCTATTGGTCAACTCACACCCCGCCGAAGTGAACTTTGATCGCGGCCTTGTAAGTGATGCCCGGTCCGGGGCTGGTCCACAGCACGTCGTTCTGCGTCGTGCCATCGGTCGAGCCGCCTGGAATGGCGTAAGGCCGGTAGTATTCGTTGAGAACGTTGTCGATGCCGAGGTTGATCAGCACGTTCCTGGTCGCCTGATAGGTAGCGTAGAGATTGATCAGGTTGTAGGACGTCGACGGGATGTAGCCCGCCGGCAAATCGGTATTGGCAGCGACCGCCGACCACTGCGCCGCCAGTGTCAGCTTGCGATCGATAAGCCGCACACCGGCCGTGGTGGTGACACGCGCGGGCTGGATCGTGGCAAGGCCGACACCGGTCTGAGTGTTCTCACCCTTCTGCAAGGTGCCGTTGACGCCAACGAACCAGCTACCGGCATCGTAATTGGCTTCGGCCTCGAGACCGCGAATGCGGGCGGTCGGAATGTTCTGATACTGGTAATATTGCGAGAACGAACCGAACGGCGGCACCGGCGTCGGCGCCGAGGCAACCAGATCGATGTAGTCTTCGACATCGTTCTGGAAGCCGTTGACTTTGGCGCGGAACGTATCGCCCTTGGCAAACACGCTGTCGAACTTGAAGTTCACGCCGACTTCCTTGTTCTTGCCGACTTCGGGACGAAGATTGGGGTTCGGCAGGAAGCAGAACAGGCCGGTCGTACCGTCCGGACAGGTAAAGAAAGCCGGACCGCCACCGGTCGCATGCGCGCCGGCGATCAGCGTTTCCGTAATCGATGGAGCGCGATAGCCTTCGGCGTAGCTGACATAGGGCGTCACGCCCGGCAGCGGCGTTACGCCGACGGTAATCTTCGGCGAAATGCGGCTGCCTTCCGTGGTCGTGCTGGCCGACTCCAGGCGGTAGTGATCGTATCGCGCGGCACTGATGACCTCGAGCCAGCTCGAATAGTTTGCCTTCCACTGCAGGAAGCCACCGGACACGGTGCGCTTGCCGCCGGGCGTGGTGATGTTGGAGTTGCCGCGCGAATCCGCCGTCGCGACATCGTCCTGGAAGCCATCGATGCCATAGGTGAACGCGTTCTCCCAGCCACCGATGGCAACGCGAGACGTGTTGCTGAAGTCCAAGCCGATGGTGTCGATCTGATAGCTGCGCGGATCGCCGACGCAGCCGGAAATGTTATTGCCGGTGCCGCCGCCGCAATAGGCGGCGCCCGACGTGCTGTAGTGGTAGGACTTCCACTGATCGGTGGCCGTGCGCGTGGCATATAGGCCGAGATCGAAGTCAAATAGCCGATCCTCCGGCCTGCTGTACTTCCAGCGCAAAGTACCTTGGTAATTCTTGGTGACGGAATCATACACCGAAGAGCCTTGATAAAGCGCGCGCTGGGCCGCCGTCGCGACCGGACCGCGGTTGAACTGCCCGTTCGAGTAGAGATCTTCCTGGAACAGACCGCCGAGCTTGATCTCGTGGCCGTCCGCCGGACGCACAGTTACTTTGAACAGGCCGCTCGATGCGTTCCGGCCGGTGTTGCCGATCTCGGTGCCGGCACCGTCCTTGTAGTTCTGCTGCGCGCGATAGATGGCACCCGCGAAAAGATCGAGGTTTGGATTGACCCGCACGCCGCCAAACGCCGACAAATTGCCTTGCTGCCGATTGGTCCCGCCGGCAACACCGACATCGGCGCCCCATTTTTCACCGGGACGCAGGACATCGTTGATGTCCTTGGTCTGGAAGGACACCACACCGCCGATGGCGCCGGAACCGTAGATGTTCGCAGTCGGGCCGCGCACCACGTCAACGCTGCCGATCAGTTCGGGATCGAGGAAGAATGATCCCTGCGCGCCGTGGCCGGAGCGCTGGTAGTTCTGCCGCGCGCCGTCGACGATGGTAGCGACGCGTCCGAAGTCCTGCAGGCCGCGGATATTAATGGTGGTGGCCGGATCGTCGCCGCGGTCCTGCGTCCACAGGCCCGGCACATAATAGAAAAGATCGGATACTCGCTTGGGCTGAGTCGTCTGGATCCTGTCCTGACCGATGACAGTGACCGGGGCCAGCGCATCGGCCGCCTTTTCCGGAGTCTTGGTCGCCAGAACGGTGATCGGATCGAGCACCAAGGCTTCCTGCGCGGAAGCGGACCGCTCGCTGACCGTCAACGCCAACGATGAAACAGAAACAAGAAGCGCGAAAGCGCTCCCGCGAAGCACAGTCATCACAACCCCCAACCCGTTACCGGTGTTTTTGAGTTTCGGCGGGCTGGCGGGCGGACCGCTTGGGATCCGCCGGGCTGGCTGGCTTTCTGCTGCCTGGTCAGCAGCTAATGTTTGCCTTTGTAAACATCGTGTATTACTGAGGTCAAGGCATGAATACCGAAGTTATAATTGCTCTAAACTACGAAAATGTCATGTATTCGTAGTTTAAAATGCCTCAAAATAAGTAGTAACTACATGGCATAACATAATGTATACTAAGTGAGCGATGACGATGAGCGATGAAAAGGCCGCCGAGGCCCTAAGCAATGCGGCGACCCGCGCAAGTCAAACGGATACCGCGCGCAGCGTTTCACTTAGCGAGAACCGCATCGATAGCCGCGCGCTGTTCGCCGGCACCCGCGAAATCACCATCGCCCATGGCGACGAGACTTACCGGCTGCGCCTGACCGCACAGAACAAGCTGATCCTCACCAAGTGATGCCGCGAGAAAACCGATGCACTGTCACTTCTTCACAACACGGCTCGGCGCGGCGGCGATCCTCGCGGCGGTCGTCATCGCATCGCCGGCGCGCGCCGCAACCGACACCAGCCGCATCGTCTCGATCGGCGGCGCGGTGACCGAGATTCTCTATGTGCTCGGCCACGGCAAGAACATCGTCGGCGTCGACACGACCAGCATCTATCCGGCGCAGGCGATGAAAGAGAAAGCCAATGTCGGCTACATGCGGCAGTTGTCGGCGGAAGGCGTATTCGGCCTCAATCCGAGCGTGATCATCGCCATTGCCAGCGCGGGGCCGAAAGAGACAATCAATGTTCTGGAAGCGGCCAAGGTGCCGCTCGTCGTCATCCCGGACTCCTATACGGAGCAAGGCATCGTCGAGAAGATCAAGCTGATCGGCGACGTGGTCGGTGCCACCGAGCGCGCTGCCTGTCTGGCCGCGCGTGTCCACGACGACATCGCCGCGCTGGACAAGATCCGCGCCGGCATCAAAACGCCGAAGCGCATCCTGTTCATGCTGTCGTTCGTCAATGGCCGCGTCATGGCCGCCGGGCGTGGCACAGCCGCTGACGGCATCATCAGGATGGCCGGCGCGGTCAATGTGTTCAGCGAACACGAGGCCTACAAACAAATCACCGATGAGGCGGTGATCGCAGCCCGCCCCGACGTGATCGTCACCATCAGCCGCGGCGGCCCCGCCGACCTCAGCGCCGACACCGTGTTCGCGCAGCCGGCGCTCGCGGCCACCCCGGCTGCCGCCAGCAAAGCTTTCGTTTCAATGGACGGGCTTTATCTGCTCGGTTTCGGCCCACGCACCGCGCGCGCCGCGCGCGACCTGGCGCTGACGCTTTATCCCGAAATCAAGGGCGCCGCGCCCCTGCCCTCCGAGCAGACCAACGGCAAAGGCGCGTGCGCCGAATGAGCGACGCTGTCGTCAGCGGACCGATAGTGCGCTCAACCGGGTTGCGGCTGCGCGCGCTGCTGGCCGGCCCGCTGCTGTTTCCGACTCTCCTTTTGATCCTGTTGATCGTCGTCGTCGCGGCGATGGCGGTCGGCGGCGCCGGCATTCCGCTCGAGCGTATTCCCGCGGCACTAGGCTTCGCGCCTCCCTTCGATGCCGCGATAGTCGAGCGCGACCGCCTGGTGCTGCTGTCGGTGCGACTGCCGCGCATCGCCATTGCGATCATCATCGGCGCGCTGCTGGCATCGAGCGGCGCCATCATGCAGGGCCTGTTCCGCAACCCGCTGGCCGATCCGGCGCTGGTCGGCGTTTCCAGCGGCGGCGCGCTCGCCGCCGCCACGTCAATCGTCATCGGCGATCGCATGACCGAACATACGACGCCCCTGCCCTTTGCCGTGCTGCCGGTCGCCGCGTTCGGCGGCTCGCTCGTCACCACCGCGATCCTGCAACGGTTGGCGAGTCGCGGCCGCATCACGTCGATTGCCATCTTCCTGCTGGCGGGCCTTGCCATTGCCGCGCTCGCCGGCGCCGGCATCGGCCTTCTGGTGTTCATCGCCGACGACCGGCAATTGCGCGACATCACCTTCTGGATGCTCGGCTCGCTGGGCGGCGCGACCTGGGAAAAAGTGTCGCTGATCGCACCGTTCCTGCTGGCCATGCTGGCCGCCGTGCCGTTCATCAGCCGCGGCCTCGATCTTCTCGTGCTCGGCGAGTCCGAGGCCTTTCACATGGGCATCGCCGTCGAGCGGTTGAAGCGCGTTGCCATCGTGCTGATCGCGGCGATGACCGGCGCGGCGGTGGCCTTCGCCGGCGTCGTCGGTTTCGTCGGCATCGTCGTGCCGCATCTCTTGCGCCTCGTCATCGGCCCCGGTCACCGCAGGCTGCTGCCGGCCTCGGCCATCCTCGGCGCGATCCTGCTCCTCGGCGCCGACACCGCGGCGCGCACCATCGCCGCGCCGGCCGAGGTGCCGATCGGCGTGCTAACGGCGCTGGTCGGCGCGCCGTTCTTCCTCGTGCTGCTGCTGCGGCAGCGCGGATTGGCAGGGCTATGAGCGCGCTCGACGTTCAAAACCTGTCGGTGCGGGTCGGCGCCAAGCGCCTGCTCGACGGCCTGTCCTTCAGTGTCGGGCAAGGCGAGACCATCGCCGTGATCGGCCCGAACGGCGCCGGCAAATCGACGCTGCTGCGCGCGCTGTCCGGCGAAATCGCGCCGAGCGACGGCGCCGTGCTGCTGGGCGGCCGCGCGCCGCAGGCGTGGCAGCCGCGCGACCTGGCACTGCGCCGCGCCGTGCTCTCGCAACACGTCACCGTGACGTTTCCCTTCACCGTGCTCGAGATCGTGCGCATGGGCGCGGGAGATCGTCGCGGCAAGGCCATCGACGCCATGGCCGAAGCGGCACTGTCGGCCGTCGATCTGTCGGGTTTTCACCACCGCATCATCGGCACCTTGTCCGGCGGCGAGCAGCAGCGCGTGCATTTCGCCCGCGTTATGGTGCAGCTCGCCTGCGGCGAGGAAGCGCACGGCCCCGGCATTCTCATGCTCGACGAGCCGACGGCGAGTCTCGATCTGCGGCATCAGCTCGATCTGGTGGCGGTGGCCCGGCGACAAGCGGCACGTGGCACCACGGTGATTGCCATTGTCCATGATCTCAATCTCGCGGCGCTAATGGCCGAACGCATCATCGTGCTCGCGAATGGCCGCCTCGCCGCGGATGGCACGCCGTCGCAGACCATCGACGACGGCACCGTGAGCCGCGTGTTCGGTGTATCATCCGCCGTCGGGCTCATGCCGCAGCCGGGCGCGCCTTTCGTGCTGCCACACCGGGCCGAGCGGCTGCGCGCCTGAACGTCAGCGGGCCTTGCCTCCGCGTTCCTTGCGGGCTTGTTTCACGGCGCCGGGCACATTGCGCCGCATCAGATCGAGCAGATATTCGGCAGCCGGCGTCAGCGGCAGACCGGCGCGGCGGATGGTGACAATCGACGGCGCGCGCAGAGTCTCGCGGACCGAAATGCGCGCGAGCTGATCGCCGACCCAGGACGACTGTATCCACTGAATCGGCACCATCGCCAGCAGGTCGGATGCGGCGAGCGACGACATCAAGGTCAGCGCCGACTGACTGCGCAGCGCCAGCTTCGGCGCCGGCAGATCGAAGCGGCTGAACAACTCGCTGAACTCCTCCTCCGCCTTGAAGGTGACCGACGTGGTCGCCCATTCGGCATCGATGAGCTGCGACAGCGAGCGCGCGCCGCCAAGCGGATGGCCCTTGCGGCCGAGCACGATGCGAACATTCTCGAACAGCAGCTCCTGCACGAGGTCAGAGGGCGGCAGTTGCACCGGCTCGGGCCCGACATAGAAGTCCATGCTGCCATCCTTCAGCGCGTTCTCCAGAGTCGGATACCAGCCTTCGATGAGATGAAGCTGGACGTTGGGATAGCGCGCGCGAAATAAGGACAATGCTTTCGGCAGCAGCGCAATCAGCGCGACCATCGACAGGCCGGCGACGACTTCGCCGCGCGTGCCGCCGTGCAGCTGCTCGACCTCCTCGCGGGCGCGGCGGACTTCGCTCAGCACCGCATTGGCGCGGCGCACGAAGGCGGCGCCCATCGGCGTCAGAACCATGCCGCGGGCGCGGCGCTCGAACAAAGGCGCGCCGAGTTCGCGCTCGAGATCGCGCACGCTGCGGGTCAGCGCCGGCTGGGCCAGGTCGAGATGGCGGGCGGCGGCGCGCAGGCTGCCGCGCTCGGCCACGGCAACGATGTCGCGCAGTTGATTGAGCTTCACGGTCCACCGATAACGATTAGGTATCGCTTGGACGCATCTCGCATCTATCGGTGATCCCTGTCCAGCGGTATCGCTTGAAGGAACAGAACAACGAAACTACGGGACGGAACGTGAGGTCACCGGAAAAGCGGCTTGTTTGCCGCAGTTTAGCCGGTCCCCCTCAGCCAGCCCGCCGGGGTGAGAAGCCAGAAATTCCATGAGCGGCTCATACGATACCGAGGTGCTGATCATCGGCGCCGGGCCGGCGGGCCTGTCGCTCGCGACCGAACTCACCATGCGCGGCGTCACGGTCATCGTGGTCGAGCAGAACGACCGGGTCGGCGTGCAGCCGCGCGCCAAGACCACCAATGTGCGCACCATGGAGCACATGCGGCGCTGGGGTCTCGCCGCCAAGGTGCGCAGCCTGTCGCCGATCCCGGCTGAAGTGCCACGCCGTGTGCGCTTCGCCACCTCGCTGTTCGGCGGCGATATTTGGCTGTTCGAGAACTCGTTCTGCGCCGCGCGCCAGCGTGACGACCGCTTCTCCGAAAACGCCGAGTGGATTCCGCAATACACCATCGAGAAGGTGCTGCTCGACCACGTCGCGAGCCAGCCCAAGGCGACGGTGAAGCTCAGGCACCGCTTCATCGACTTCGCACAGGACGACGACGGCGTCATCACGCGCGTCGCCGACCTCGCCAGCGGCGAGACGCGCACCATCCGCGCGCGCTATCTGGTCGGCGCCGACGGCGGACGCTCCCCGGTGCGCACGCAGCTCGGCATCGCCATGCAGGGCCAGTCCGGCATCGCGTCCTTCGTGACGCTGATCCTGAAAATTCCCGGGTTGTCCGCCGATCCAAGGCTGCAGCCCGCTTTGATGCACTGGCTGGTCGATCCGGCGGCGCCCTGCATCATGGGGCCGATGGACCGCGACGACACCTGGTTCTTCAATCCGAGCCCGAAGCCGTCCGGCCCCGGCGACGACGCGCAAATCCACAATGAAATCCGCCACATGCTGGGCGGCCGCTACGACTTCACCGTGCTGGCCAAGGACCTGTGGACCGCGCACAAGCTGCTCGCCGACCGCTACAGCGAAGGCCGCGTCTTCCTCGCCGGCGATGCCTGCCATCTACATTCGCCGTTCGGCGGCCATGGCATGAATTTCGGCATCGGCGATAGCGTCGACCTCGGCTGGAAGCTCGCCGCCACGCTGCAAGGCTGGGGCGGGCCGGGCCTGCTCGATTCTTACGAGGCCGAGCGCCGGCCGGTGCATCAGCGCGTGCTCGATTCCGCGACCGAGAACCTGGCGACGCTGAGCGGCAATTTCTCGGCGCCTGAACTGCTCGAAGACTCCGAGCGCGGCGAAAAGGCGCGGCGCGAGATCGGCAAGGCGGTCGAGAAGGCCAAGACGCCGGAATTCCGCTCGCTCGGTCTCGTGCTCGGCTACAGTTATGCTGGCTCGCCGATCGTGGCGCGCGAAGACAAGGCGCCGCCACAGCCCAATGTCGTCGAATTGCGGCCGAGCGGCTATCCCGGCGAGCGCGCGCCGCATGCCTGGCTCGCCGATGAGCGCTCCGTCTACGATACGTTCGGCCCTGGTTTCACGCTGCTCATCACTAGCCACTCCGACAACAATGCCATTGCCGCCGTGAAAGCCGAAGCCGCACGGCAGCACGTGCCGCTAGACGTCTCATCGCCGAATGAACAGCGCCTCAACGCGCTCTACGGCGCGCGCTATGTGCTCCTCCGCCCAGACCAGCACATTGCCTGGCGCGGCGACACGCTCGACGATTTTGCCGCAGTGCTGACCATGACGCGAGGCGGTAACAAGGACGACAAAGAACAGGCGTCTCAACAATCGGGACGCCGGCAAAACGCATAAAGGGAGGACACCATGATTTCTCGCCGTACACTTCTGGGCACGGCGGCTGCCGGCGCCACCATCGTCGCCATGCCGAACGTGTTGCGCGCCGCGCCGGTGAAGCTGAAGCTGTCGCACTATCTGCCGCCGAAGCATCAGATCAACACGGAGCTCAATCGCTGGGCCGGCGAGCTCAAGCAGAAGAGCAATGGCGAGCTCGACATCGAGGTGTTCCCTGCCGGCCAGATGGGCCCGCCGCCGCGCCAGTTCGACCTCGCCCGCACCGGCGTCGCCGACATCTCGTTCTTCTTCACCGCGCTGGTGCCGGGCCGCTTCCCGCTGTCGGAAGTGCTCGGCGCGCCGTTCCTGTTCACCAATGCCGCCGGCAAGCCGCTCAGCGCCGCGCAGGCCT
>JAEZEY010000512.1 GCA_023432845.1 Pseudomonadota bacterium | reverse complement strand
GCCGTGCACGCCGAACACGTCGAGCGAGTCGTCGTAGCCCAGCGCCTTCTTCACATGTACCGAGGCGATGTAGCAGATCACGCCAGCCACGATGCCGATGATCAGGCCGCCGGTCGGGTTGACGAAGCCGGCCGCCGGAGTGATGGCGACGAGGCCCGCGACGGCGCCCGAGATGATGCCGAGGAGGCTCGGCTTCTTGGCGATGAGCCATTCGGCAAACATCCAGGCCAGCGCCGCGCCGGCGGTGGCAACCTGGGTGTTGATCATGGCGGCACCGGCCAGCGCGTTCGAGGCAGCAGCCGAACCGGCGTTGAAGCCGAACCAGCCGACCCAGAGCAGCGAGGCACCGATCATCGACAAAGTCAGGTTATGCGGCGCCATGGCGACGTGACCGTAACCCTTTCGCTTGCCGAGAATGATGCAGCCGACCAAACCCGCGATACCGGCGTTGATGTGCACCACGGTGCCGCCGGCGAAGTCGAGCACGCCATCGGACGCGAGGAAGCCGCCTCCCCAGACCCAGTGCGCGACCGGGAAGTATACGAACGTGCCCCACAGGCCGATGAACCAGAGCAGCGCCGAGAACTTGATGCGCTCGACGAAGGCGCCGATGATCAGGGCCGGAGTGATGATCGCGAAGGTCATCTGGAAGGTGATGAATACCCATTCCGGAATGGTGCCGGTCAGGGACTCGCTGGTCACCCCGGAGAACATCGCCTTCGAGAAGCCGCCGATATAGGCGTTCGCACTACCTTCGGTAAAGGCGAGCGAGTAGCCGTAAACCATCCAGAGCACGGACATCAGGCAGGCGATGGCGAAGCACGCGGTGACGACCGACAGTACGTTCTTCTTGCGGACCATGCCGCCGTAGAACAGCGCGAGGCCGGGAAGCGTCATCAGCAGCACGATGACAGTGGATGTGAGCATCCAGGCGGTGTCGCCGGTGTCGAGTTTCGGCGCCCCGGTCTGCGCGAGGGCACCGTCGGCGGCGAGCAGGCCGGCGGTCAGTGCGGCGAGCGCAATCAGCCCCGCACCGGAGATCTTCTTCAACGTCATGGTCTAACTCCTATCGGTGATGTGTGTGCGGGTTGTCAGAGTGCCGCCGCGTCGGTCTCGCCGGTGCGAATGCGCACGGCGGTGTCGAGCCCGAAGACGAAAATCTTTCCGTCGCCGATCTGTCCGGTCTTGGCCGCGCCCGAGATGGCGCCGATCACTTTGTCGACCTGGTTCGACGCGACCGCGACCTCCACCTTCACCTTCGGGAGGAAGCTCACCGCGTATTCCGCCCCACGGTAGATTTCCGTGTGGCCCTTCTGCCGGCCGTAGCCCTTCACCTCGGTGACGGTGAGACCCTGGACGCCGATCGACGTCAAAGCGTCCCGAACCTCGTCGAGCTTGAAAGGCTTGATAATGGCCATGACGATTTTCATGGATTCGATCCCCGCTTGAGCCCGTTTGACTTCCACACAGTGCGGGCCGTTTCACTGAGCCGGGCCGCACGAAGCACGCTTCGCAGGCATGACCGGACAAGGAGAATCAAGCGCCGTGCCAGTTGCGCAGGCAGCCGGTAACCGACTGATATCCGATGGCTAATTGCAGGAACGGGATCGAGCTAAAGGGGCGCGGAGGGACCGCCGCCTAATGAGGCGTCAGGGCGAGGGTCTGCTGCACAAAAAATAGACAGGCTCGATTTGGCTACGGGGGTACCCCCCGCACGATCTCTAGAGCGCGTCCGCGTCGACTTCGCCGGTGCGGATGCGCACCGCCTGGTCGACCGGAACGACGAAGATCTTGCCGTCGCCGATCTCGCCGGTGCGCGCGGCGCCGGTCAGCGCCTCGACCACCTGATCGGTCCGGTCGCTCGCCACGCCGATTTCGACGCGGAGTTTCGGCAGGAAGCTGACCGCGTACTCGGCGCCGCGATAGATTTCCTTGTGGCCCTTCTGCCGGCCGTAGCCCTTCACCTCGGTGACGGTCATGCCGTGAATCCCGATCGCGTTGAGCGCCTCGCGGACGGCATCGAGCTTGAACGGCTTGATAATCGCAGTCACGAGTTTCATGGCATCAGTTCCTCACATCCGGCGGGCCGGCCTGGAAATACTAGCACTGTTCGACAAGCCGCATAGCCCTGCCGCGGTTCACGGCTGACGCCGCAGCCGCACCAGACCTTCCTGCGCCACAGAGGCGACAAGGGTGCCGTCCTGCGTGAATATGAGGCCGCGCGAAAATCCGCGCGCGCCGTGCAGGTTCGGCGAGTCCTGCGAATAGAGCAGCCACTCGTCGGCGCGGAACGGGCGGTGCAGCCACAGCGCATGATCAAGACTCGCTGCCATGAACTCCTTTTCGAAAAGCGTGCGGCCGTGCGGCACCGTCGAGGTGTCGAGCAATCCCATATCCGACGCATATGCCAGCACACATTGGTGGATGGCGGGATCGTCCGGCAGCCTGTCGGTTGCCTTGAACCAAACATTGAAGCGCCCGTCGGGAAACTTCTTGCCAAGGTAGCGCTCATACTCGACCGGGCGCAGTTCGATCGGGCGCTCGAGCTCATAGTAGCGCCGCACCGGATCGGGCATCGTCGGCAGTACGTTCTTGCGCACTTCCGCTTCGGTTGGCAGCTCGTCCGGGCCAGGCACATCGGGCATCTTGGCCTGATGTGCGAGTTGATCCGGCTCGTCGGCGTGAAACGACACCAGCATCGAATAGATCGGATGGCCGTGCTGCCGGGCGGTGACATGCCGCGTCGTGAAGCTCTTGCCGTCGCGCATGCGGTCGACATCGTAAATGATCGGCACTTTGGGGTCGCCGGGCAGCAGGAAATAGGCATGCAGGGAGTGCGGCGAGCGGCTCGGATCGACGGTACGGACGGCTGCCACAAGCGCCTGGCCAATCACCTGACCGCCATAGACGCGCTGCCAGCCGGCTTGCGGCGAGTTGCCGCGAAACAGGTTCACATCGAGGAATTCGAGATCGAGGATTTTGAGCAGGTCGGCGACCGCGGACGTCATCATGCAATACCTTTTTGCGGGCCGCACGATCGTTGCTGCCGGTCCGTCTCCCGATAGGCAATGCCGATGCCATCAAAAAAAGCAAGCGGGCGAACCCGCCCGCTTGCTACCTTCAGGTCGGACGAAACGGCGTCAGACGAGATAGTAAAGGCCACCGATGACAACGATGGCGATAGCCACCCAAATGAAAATCTGGGTCCGGTCCATGCCGCTTTGTGTTTCAGTGGACATTGCTCATCTCCCTGGTTGTCGCCGCGGCCAACATGGCCGCGACTCAACGTTAGACTTTAGTCTAATCGCCGCGTAATTTGCGATCTAGATCAAAAAGTTAGCAGGTGCAGCAGAGCGCATGAGCGCGTGCGGTAAGCTCTTGAATAGGCTAGCCTTAGCCATATCGAGCCGGTGCGGATCCGGCTTCCGCGATAGGGTGCGACAATGTTGCAGCAGTCAAATCTGGTCATCGGCGGCGCCGGCTTTGCCGGACTGGCCTTAGCGGTTGCGCTGCGACAGGCGCTGGGCGAGCGCTTTACGGTCACGGTGGCCGACCCGGCGCTGACGCAGATTCCCTCGAAGGACCCCCGTGCCACGGCGATCGCCGCCGCCGCGCGGCGATTGTTCGAGGCCATCGAGGTTTGGGATGCGGTCGCGCCGACGGCCCAGCCAATGCTCGACATGGTCGTGACCGATTCGAAGCTCGAAGACGCAGTCCGCCCGACCTATCTGACCTTTGGCGGCGAGATCGAGGAGGGTGAGCCTTTCGCCCATATGGTCGAGAACCGTTATCTGATCGACGCCCTGGTGGCCCGCGCCCGTGAGGTTGGCGTCGATCTGCGGGCAACCGCTGTGCGGCATTACGAGACGACGGCGAAAGCGGTTACCGTCACGTTTGCCGATGGCGGCGAGATCGAAGCCCGCCTACTTGTCGGCGCCGACGGCGCACGCTCGGCGATTCGCGAGCAGGCCGGCATCGCCACGCATGGCTGGAGCTACGGCCAGTCCGGCATCGTTACCACCGTCGAGCACGAACGCCCGCACAATGGCTGTGCCGAAGAGCACTTCCTGCCGGCCGGGCCGTTTGCCATCCTGCCGCTGACCGGCAACCGCTCGTCTATCGTGTGGACGGAACGGACGCGCGATGCCGAGCGCATTGTCGCGCTGCCGGATGATGAATTCCACGCCGAGCTGGAGAAGCGTTTCGGCCTGCATCTCGGCGAATTGAAAGTCGCCGGTCCGCGCCGCGCCTATCCGCTCGGCCTTTACAACGCGCGCTCCTTCATCGCCGAGCGTCTGGCGCTGATCGGCGACGCCGCGCATGTCATCCATCCGATCGCCGGGCAGGGCCTCAACATGGGTCTGCGCGATGTCGCGGCGCTGGCCGAGTCGATCGCCGACGCGGCGCGGCTCGGTCTCGACATCGGCGGTCCGCAGGTGCTGGAGCGTTATCAGCGCTGGCGCCGCTTCGACACCATGACCATGAGCGTCGCCACGGATGGGCTGAATCGGCTGTTCTCCAATCACTCCGACGCGCTGCGACTGGTGCGCGACATCGGCCTCGGTCTGGTCGAGCGCATGCCGGCGCTCAAGCGCACTTTCATCCGCGAGGCCGCCGGCGTCACCGGCGAGGTGCCGAAGCTGATGAAGGGCGAGATGGTTTAGCTGCTACGGCGCGCTATCAATTGTCGTCATCGCCCGCG
>JAEZEY010000509.1 GCA_023432845.1 Pseudomonadota bacterium | reverse complement strand
GCCGGCGTCACCGAGGTCTTGCGCGAACTGTTCAAGATCGTCGGCAAGGCCAGCAAGGCGGAAGCCGCGAAGTCCAAACAGACGGCGACCTGGCAGCCTTGATCCCTCACTCCGGGCCGGCCTTTGCGGGCCGCCCCGGAATGACAAGAACTGTTACACCAGCCCGCCATTGGCGCGGATGGTCTGGCCGTTGACCCAACCGCCGTCCGGTCCGGCGAGGAACGCCACCAGCCCCGCGATGTCGTCCGGCGTGCCGAGCCGCTCCATCGGCGCGGCCTTCGCGAACATGTCGAGCATTTCCGGTGTGCGTCCGGCGAGCAGCATGTCGGTTGCGACCGGCCCCGGCGCCACCGCGTTCACGGCGATGTTCCGGCCGCGCATTTCCTTGGCGAGAATGCCGGTGAGTGCTTCGACCGCCGCCTTGGTCGCGGTGTAGAGCCCGAAGGTCTCCAGCTTGGTCGCGACCACCGTAGTCGAGAAGCTGATCATGCGGCCGCCGTCGCGCATGCGCTTGGCGGCTTCGCGCAGCGCATTGAAGGTGCCCTTCAGATTGACGGCAACGACGCGATCGAAGTCCGCGTCCGTCGCCTCGCCGATCGGCGCCGTCGGCAGTATGCCGGCGCAGTTGACAAGGATATCGACGCTGCCGAACGTATGCTCGGCCGCGTCGAACAGCGCGCGCACCGCGGCGGGCTCGCTGACATCGCCCTGAACCGCCAGGGCCCGGCCGCCGGCTTTCTCGATCGCCTTGACGACGTCGCCGGCCGCCTTGGCGTTGCCGGCATAGTTAATGACGACCGCACAGCCGTCCGCCGCCAGCCGCCGGGAAATTGCCGCGCCGATGCCGCGCGAGCCGCCGGTGACGATGGCGGTCCTGATCGTTGTCTTTGTCATGGCCGTTCTCCTTTGCGAGGGGGCGCAGCGCCCCGATGCGGGCAGAGATAGGCCGGCGGATTGTTCGGATAATCTGTCTTGTTTCGACATGACTATCCGGTTTATACAAACAGTTATGGATCGGCTGGACGCCATGCGGCTTTACACGCGCGTCGTCGAGCGGCGCAGTTTCACGGGCGCCGCGCAGGATGTCGGCGTACCGCGCTCCACCGTCACCGACGCGATCAAGGAGATCGAGGCCCGCCTCGGCATTCGGCTGCTGACCCGCACCACGCGCCATGTCAGCCCGACGCTCGAAGGCGAGGCGTATTATCGCCGCTGCCTCACCATCCTCGCCGAGGTCGAGGACGCCGAGAGTTCCTTCGGCGGCGTCAAGCCGCGCGGCCAGCTGCGCATCGACGTGCATGGCTCGATGCTGCGCCGCGTGCTGGTGCCGGAGCTGCCGCGCTTTCTCAAAGCATATCCCGATCTGCGCCTGCATATCGGCGAAGGCGACCGGCTGGTTGATCTCGTCCACGAAGGCGTCGATTGCGTGATCCGCGCCGGCACCTTGCGCGACTCGACCATGGTCGCGCGGCAGATCGCGCTGATGGAGGAAGTGACCGTCGCCAGCCCGACCTATCTTCGCGCCCACGGCACGCCGCGGAGCCTCGCCGACCTCGACGGCCACCGCATGATCGGTTTCGTCTCGTCAGCGGCCGGACACGTTCTGCCGCTTGAATTTGGCGTCAAGGGCAAGTTTGAGACGCTGACGCTGCCGTCGACGGTCGATGTCACAGGCGGTGAAACCGCCATCGCGCTGGCGCGCCTCGGACTGGGCCTGGTGCAGACGCCGCGCTACCATGTCGCCCACGATCTAAAGGCGGGCCGGCTGGTCGAAGTGCTGCCGAAATATCCGCCGTCGCCGACGCCGCTGTCGGTGCTCTATCCGCAGTCGCGCGGCCTGCCGCCGCGCGTTCGTGTCTTCATCGACTGGGTGGCGGGCCTCTTCCCACAGGGCAAGGTGCGCTCGCGTATCGACAATTGAGGCGGCACATCCTCCCTGTGCAGCGCCGGTACGGACTGTTAGAAGATCGCGTCGTTGAATTTGCGAGGAGACCGCCTCATGAAAACCCGCGCAGCCGTGGCCTGGAAGGCCGCTTCGCCTCTGACCATTGAGACCATTGACCTCGAAGGGCCGAAGGCCGGCGAGGTGCTGGTTGAAATCAAGGCGACCGGCGTCTGCCACACCGACTATTACACCTTGTCGGGCGCGGACCCGGAGGGCATCTTCCCCGCCATTCTCGGCCATGAAGGCGCGGGCATCGTGCGCGAGGTCGGCACCGGCGTGACGTCGCTGAAACCAGGCGATCACGTCATCCCGCTCTACACACCGGAATGCCGGCAGTGCAAAACCTGCCTGTCGCAGCGCTCGAACCTGTGCACCGCCATCCGTGGCACGCAGGGCAAGGGCCTGATGCCGGACGGCACCTCGCGCTTTCACTGCGACGCCGATCCGGTGTTTCACTATATGGGCTGCTCGACCTTCGCGAACTTCACTGTGCTGCCGGAGATCGCGCTGGCGAAAGTTCGCGAGGACGCGCCCTTCGACAAGATCTGTTACATCGGCTGCGGCGTCACCACCGGCATCGGCGCCGTCATCAACACCGCCAAGGTCTGGCCCGGCGCTAATGTCGCGGTGTTCGGTCTCGGTGGCATCGGGCTGAATGTCGTGCAGGGCGCACGCATGGTCGGCGCCGACAAGATCATCGGCATCGATCTCAATCCCGAGCGTGTCGCCATGGCGAAAAAATTCGGCATGACCCATTTCATCAATCCCGACGAAGTCGGCCGCGACAAAGTGGTGCAGGCCATTGTCGATCTGACCGGCGGCGGCGCCGACTTCTCATTCGAATGCATCGGCAACACGCAGGTGATGCGTCAGGCGCTCGAATGCTGCCATCGCGGCTGGGGCGAATCCATCATCATCGGCGTCGCCGGCGCGGGCCAGGAAATTTCGACACGGCCGTTCCAGCTCGTCACCGGCCGCGTCTGGAAAGGCACGGCTTTCGGCGGCGCGCGCGGTCGCACCGATGTGCCCAAAATCGTCGATTGGTACATGGAAGGTAAAATCAACATCGACGATTTGATCACCCACACCATGCCGCTCGACAAGATCAACGACGCCTTCGACCTGATGCACGAGGGCAAGTCGATCAGAAGCGGCGTTGTTTACTGACGTTTTGCGGCACCAGAGAACGCGCGGCCTGTTAGCGGCCGCGCGTCAATTCACAATCGTTTATTTCGATAAATGCATTTGATGGAACTGCGGCAAAGCCGCGGCATACATCGCCATATTTCCAACCCGCACGCATCCCATTATCGTCGCGTTCGCCACGCATGAAGCGAAGCGAAGAGGGGGAATTTCGTTCCTTCACATCGAATCGTTGGCGCCGCGCGAGCCGCGCGGCTTGAGTTCGGAGACGCGCCGCCATGCGGCAGCTATTCCTGCCAGTATGCCTTTGCCTGGTGACATGGTCGAACGCGACCGGTTCCAATCCCGCAATCACGCTCGAAGACTATTCCCGCAAGACGGCAGCATCGAATCCCGACGCACCGGTCAATCTCGCCGCGCTCGATTTCGACGCGGTCGCGCCGTCGCCGCGCGGCAACGCGGTGCAGGCTGAGGAGACGGCCAGCGCCGTCATCGGCATCCCGAGCGACGCGCCGAAAGAGAATGCGCCTGTGCCGGATGTCGCCGAGATTGCCGCGCTCGTGCCCGATCTTGCCGCCGAATATCCGGTGCCTTCGGGCGTCGTAGTCAACAATGGCATTCCCACAGGCATTCCGCTGCCGCCGATCCCGAAGCCGGTTGTCGATCGCAGCGAAGACGAGATTTGCCACGCGCTGACCACAGCCGCGCAGCAGCACGACGTGCCAGCGCCGTTCTTCATCCGTTTGCTGTTCCAGGAAAGCCGCTTCCGGCCCGAAGTCGTCAGCCATGCCGGCGCGCAGGGCATTGCGCAGTTCATGCCCGGAACCGCGACCCAGATGGGCCTCGACAATCCCTACGATCCGGTTCAGGCGATTCCTGCTTCAGCGCGCCTGCTGCGCAATCTGGTGCGCCAGTTCGGCAATCTCGGCCTCGCCGCCGCGGCGTACAACGCCGGGCCCAAGCGCGTCGCCGACTGGCTCGCCGCCAAGGGCAAGGCGAAGCTCCCGGCAGAGACGCAAGGCTACGTCAAGATCATCACCGGCAAACCCGTCGAGCACTGGAGCACGGCGAGCGCGCGTCATCCGGCGCCGAAGCTGCCGGATGAAGCGCCGTGCCAGGACGCCGCCGGATTGCTGGCCGCAGCCGGGCCGGACGAACTGCCGCTGCCGGTCGCCTCGCCGTTGCGCGCGAGCGTGAAGGTCGCCGAC
>JAEZEY010000438.1 GCA_023432845.1 Pseudomonadota bacterium | reverse complement strand
GCGTATGCCCGGTCAGGCGTTCTCGGTGCTGCCGACGATCTGAGCGCGCGCAGGGCGCGCGGCCCGCGGTTGCCGGCGGCGGAATTGCCGGCGGCCCCAGATCCACAGGCCGGTCACCATCAGGATCACCAGCGCGACCGACTTGATGACATTCAGCAACGGTGCGATCACGCTGCTCCAGTTGCCTTCGTGAAGAAGCCGCGGCCAGTTGCGCGCCATGGGCACGAGGCCGTCGCGGCTCACCGCAAACACCCGAAACTCGCCGTCGTCATTAACGCGCGCCGCGAGCGCGCCGCCGAGCGGACGGATCCAGATGATGCGCGACAGGTCGTATTGCGTGCCGACGATGGTCAGGGCCTCGCTCAAGGTCGCGGGCGGGCTGGCCTGGCGCGCGACCGGCGCCGTGAAGGTGATGCCGAAGGCGAGTGCGAGCCCGGTCAGCGGACTGAGGATCAAAAGCGGCAGCACGAACCATGCAGCGCCCTGGTGCCAGCCCGACACCGTGTTGCGAATGCGCGGCCAGCCCATCAGCGCGCCGATCAGGATGGTAACCAGCATGGCGATAGTGGACGCGATCACCAGCCAGCCCAGATCGTAGATCAAGCGCTCATGCAGCCGGCGAGAGGTGCCGAACAGGTTGGCGAGCGCACCCGGCGCGGCAACGCGTTCGTTGCTGGCGAGATCGACGATGGTCGCCTGGTCGCGGCTGCCGATCGACAAGGTGCCGTCATAAGCGCGGATCGCAATTGAACGGGCCCTGGCTTCCGGATCGTGCTTGGCGAGCGCGGCGGTGATCGACGCCGGAGTGACGGCGGAGCTGCTGACGCCCATCGCTACCGGCTCGACGGACAGGATCAGCCCGGTAACGATGATCACCGCGAAGGGAATGGACAGGATCACCGCGATCCAGCGATGAACACGCAGCAGCCAGGGCTTGAGCATGAGAACCTCGCGCACGCGGAATCGTCTCGAGGCCGCACGTTACGCACGGCCATTGCCCCAGGCTTGATCTGCCGCAAGACATGACTGCGATGTCATTAATCCCTATCGGGATACTGCACGGGGCTCGATTGTCCGCTTCGTCACGCCGCGGCCATACCGCGAAACGCCGCCGCCAGCGTGCGCAGTGACGCGCCGGCCCGCGCATCGGCGGCGCGGGCGTACAGAACGACGCTCGATTTGCCGAGCGACGGCAACTTCAATTGCGGGCCGACGTCCATCAGGCCCGGCGGCGCGATGCGACGCGCCAGCGGCGCGATGGCAAGGCCGGCTTCCACCGCGGCGGCAATGGCTGTCACGCCGCCACCGGTAAAGGCTTCGATCCAATCGACCTTCGCCTTGTCGAGGGTGCGGATCGCGTGATTGCGCACGCCGCACGGCGCCGCCAACATGGCGAGCCTGAGTGGCTCGCCGGAAGGCTGGCGGTAGCCCGGCGCCGCGAACCAGCCGAACGCATCCTCGGTGAGCGTCTCGCCGCCGCGACGATGGCGTTCGCGCCGCACGACGACAGCATCGAGCTTGCCGGCTTCGAACGCATCGACCAGATCGCCGGACAGACCGATCCGCACATCAAGCCGCAACGCGGCATCGAAGGCAGCGATGCGCGCCAGAAGGGGCGTCAGGTCGGGTCCGAGAACGTGATCGCTGAAGCCGATGGTCAGCCGCCGCGCCGGCGCCCCCTTAAGGTTCAAGGCGCGGTCATGGGCTGCGAGCAGGTCGCGAGCGCGCACGAGAAACGAAACGCCGTCGTCGGTCAGCCGCACCGAGCGCGGCGTGCGCTCGATCAGCCGGAGGCCGAGGCGAGCCTCCAGCCGCTTCAGCTTCAGGCTAACGGCCGATTGCGTCATGCCGACCGTTTGCGCGGCGCGGGTGAAGCTCGCCAGCTCCGCCACCAGGGCGAAGGCGCGCACGGCGTCGATGTCGAGCGCCGGCGAATGATTGTGTTCAGTTATCATTGTTATCATCAGCTATGACGTTTTTAAATCATAGCGCTGGCGCTAGATTTCCGTCCATCCCTTTCGATGGAGAACGTCATGCCCCTGATCACAGTCACCTTATCCAGCCCGCATCAGGCCATGCCGGCCAAGGCAGCGGTCGCCGCGGAGGTCGGCCGCCTTTCGACGTCCATCCTCGGCAAGGATCCCAAGGTGACCGCCATCATCGTCACCACAGTGCCGCCCGAGGACTGGTTCTGCGGCGGCCGCTCGCTTGCCGAGCAGAAGCTCGCCAGCGTTTGGCTCGACATCCACATCATCGACGGCACCAACACCAAGGACGAAAAGGCGGCCTTCATCGCCGAGACCTACGCGACTTTCGGCCGGCTGCTCGGACCGCTGCATGAGGAGAGTTACGTGCACGTCCACGACGTGCGCGATGACGCCTACGGCTTCGGCGGCTTGACGCAAGGGCGGCGCTATATCGCGCGTCAACTCACGGCGCCGGCGGCGGATGCGGCGTGAGCGTCGGCGGTTGCGCCGAACAACTCCTCGAACGCCTGCCTGAACGCCATATCGAATTCCGGCATGGTCGCCGTGTGGCCGAGATCGGCGAGGCTGGTGACGTCATAGTGCTGCAACGAGACGCCGCAGGGCACGATGCCGCCGAAGTGGGAGAGGTCGGGTTCGATATTGATGGCGACGCCGTGCAGCGTCACCCACTTGCGCACGCGGATGCCGAGGGCGGCGATCTTGTCCTCGAAGCCTTCACCCTTGTCGGGCCGCTTCACCCAGACGCCGATGCGATCCTCGCGCCGCTCGCCGCGCACGTTGAAGGCGGCCAGGCTGCGGATGATCCATTCCTCCAGAGTGGCGACGAAGCGGCGTACGTCCGGCCCGCGTCGTCGCAGATCGATCATGACATAGCCGACCCGCTGCCCGGGGCCGTGATAGGTCATCTGGCCGCCGCGGCCCGAATCGAACACCGGGAATCGGGCGTCCAGGACGTCGGCGCGGTCGGCGGAGGTGCCCGCCGTGTAGAGCGGGGGGTGCTCGACCAGCCAGACGAGTTCAGGGGCCTCGCCCCGGCTGATCGCGTCGGAACGGGCCTCCATGAAGGCCACGGCCTCCGGATAGGGCGTCAAACCCTCGGAAATCCGCCATTCGACCGGCGCTGCGCCTGGTGCCGCCGGCATGCCGACTTCGAGAAGATCGCGGGCGTTAATCACCGGTTAACCATAGTGGGGTGACCTTGGACCAAGCCCGGTCACAGGGACGGGCACAAAACGACATACAGGAATTTGGGAACTTGGCCACTTTCGACAAGGTTTCGGTCGACATAACGGTTGTGCTGGGCACCACCACCATGCCGGTCCATCAGGTGCTCCGGCTCGGCCGCGGCGCCATCATCGAGCTCGACGCCACCGAGGACGACGCCGTCAAGGTGCTCGCCAACAACCTGCCCGTGGCGCAGGGCACCGTCGTGGTCAACGGCAACCGCATTGCGGTCGAGGTCGGCGAACTGCTGCCGCGCTCGCCGGATATGCGGTAACGCCTCCAGACCGGATACACAGACGAAAAAAGCCCCGCGAGCGGGGCTTTTCTTTTGCAAATCAGTTCTGATTTTGGTGCGGCCGAGAAGACTCGAACTTCCACGGTGTTACCCGCTGCCACCTCAAGGCAGTGCGTCTACCAATTCCGCCACGGCCGCATTTCAAAAGGGGACCGAAATCACCCTCAGCGGCGGTCCCTGTATCAAATAGGGTCCCGGCACACAAGGGCCGAAGGGCCTTTCCCTGACCCTCGCCGGTGGATTTTTCGTCGTCCCGTCAAACCGTTAGCCGACGGGCGGATTTGTGCCTCAGACCGCCTCGATGCGGATCGGCTTCGCACCTTCATATAGTACGGCACGGCCGAATTCGTAGAGCCGATCGAGGCCCGAGGTCAGGGTGATGAAGTGGTTGCCGGCAAGCTGGCCGAGCTTCGAAGCGAAATGCACGGCGCCGTAGGACAGCAGAATCTCGGTCTCGCTGATGCCGCCGGGGTAGACGATCATCTGCCCCGGATGCGGGTAGCTGGTGTGATTCTCGTAAGTGAGGCCTAGATCCAGATCGCCGAGCGGCACCCAGACTCCTTCGCCGCTCCAGCGCACATGGATGACCTTCTCCTCATAGGGCAGGAGCTTCTTGAACACCGCGACGGTCTTGGGCGCCAGTTCGGTCTCGAACTTGGCGTCGAACACGAATGAACCGGCGGTGATGCGAAGCTTGTCCATATATTGCTCCTGATACGGTCAAAGGGCCGCAAGCCCCGTTTTCGCCGGCGATGCTGCACCGCCGAGCGCCCGCTGACAATCCGCCGGACGGCAAAGCCGTCAGCGGTTGAACAGCGCGTTGAAACCCGAGGCCGCGACGACGGTCTTAGTCTTGCGGCTGGTCAGTTTGGCACGCAGCGCCGCGTCCTTTTTCGCATTGGCCGCCTTAAGCTTGCGGGCCGGCTGCCGAGCTGGCTGAACGACGCGCGGCCAGCCCTGCTTCTCGGCGGCGGCTACCTGCACCGGACTGCGCTCCGGCACCGACGCCGGCCGATCACCGGCGGGCACCGCCTGCACGATCCTGTAGCCTCCGGCCTTGAGGCGTCTGAGCAGCATCGGCACGGCGCGGGCGGTGGCGGGGTGGATGTCATGGAGCAACAGCACACCGCGGTGGCCCTTGGCCTCGATGCGGGCCATGGCGCGCTGCACGATCTGTTCCGCGGTGATGCCGCGATGCCAGTCGTCGGCGACCTCGTCGGCGCTCCACACGGACAGCGACTGCGAAGCCGCGTAGGTCTCGATCTGCCGCGAGCGCGCCAGGCCGGGGACGCGGAAGAACGGCGCCAGCGCGCGTTCGTCGCCGAGGGCCGCTTTGACCGCGGCGATGCCACGGTCGATTTCGCTGGCGACGCGCGCCCGCTGCATCTGGTCCATGTTGAATGGATGGCGGTGGCTGTGCGTGCCGATGACGTGGCCGGCATTGTAGATGCGGCGCACGAGGTCGGGATTGGCGCGCGCCATGGTGCCGACCAGGAAGTAGGTGACCTTGACGCATTCGGCGGCTAGCGCGTCGAGCACGCGATTGCTGTAGGGCGGTAGCGGGCCGTCGTCGAATGTAATGACGACTTCGCGCTCGTTGAGCGGCAAGGTGCGCCGGTATTGCATCGTGCCGATGCGCGGGAAGTCGCTGCTATCGACAGTGATGGTGCGGCTGGTGCCGAGCGCCTTCGGATTGCTACAGGTTTCGGCGCTGGCCGTTGTCGATAAACCGCCAACCGCAAAGGCCGCGCCGCAGACCAGCATCGCCGCCGCACACAAACGAGACATCGAACGCACGCCCCAAGAACACCGCGCCCGCGCGCGCTTTACTCGATGCGCGTCTCATGCGGGCGGTAGAGACCCTAACGTTAACGGCGTCGGGCCTTCATCAAAAATCAACCAAGGCGGTTCTGCAGAGCCCTGTTTTCAAAGGTATTTTGAAGGATGCGGCAAAAAGGAAACAGTTCGCGGGACAGCTTTGTCTCAGTTCGTGACAAGGCCGGCGGCGGGGACGACATGAACAATGCGATAGCCGCGGCTCTTCAGCTCGCGCAGCAGCCGCGGCAGCATCGCCGCAGTCTGCGCCTTGGTGTCATGCAGCAGCACGATGCCGCGGCGAACATGCTCGATGCGCTGCAAGAGCTTGTGCAACTGGACGTCCGGTGACATCGGCTCCCAGTCGCTGGCCCAGACATCGGCGCCGAATACGACAATGCCGCGGTCCTGCAGCCGGTCGAGCAGAGGCTGGCTCGAAGCGAACCCCGGAAAGCGGAAGAACGGTGTTGTTGGCGCGCTTCGCGCGACGCCGGTCAGAGCGAACTCGTCGCGCGCGATGCCACGGTTGATCTCGGCTTCGGCCCTGGCGAGCGAGAGATTGCTCAGGAGCGGATGCGAATAGGTGTGATGCCCGATGCTGTGCCCCTCCGCCAAAGCGCGTCGCGCCAGCCCCGGATGGGCGTCGGTATTGCGGCCGAGCAGGAAGAACGTGGCGCGGACGCATTCGGCCTTGAGCGCATCGAGTACGCGCGGCGTGGTCGTGGGCCAGGGGCCGTCGTCGAACGTCAGCACCAGTTCCTTGTCGGCGAGCGGCAGTGTTTCCGGGAAATGCTTGCGACCGACGCGGGGCGTGGTGGTGGCGCTGACGGCGAGGGTCCGGGACGTGCCGAGCGCATCCGGCCGGCCGGCGCAGCTATCCGCGGCTCCGGGGGAGGGCAAGACGACAATCGCCAGGGCGGATATCAGCGAAGCGATGAGGCGGTGCATCGGCGGCGTTCTTGCGGGTGGAGAACCGGTTTGACAAGGCGGCAATAAACGCGCTTTGCGATTGCGCGATCCTGCGGGTCAAGCGTACAAGCCCGCCATGCGGTTGTCGCGGTGTTGTTGCGGGCGCAGCGACATACGGCCTTCGCCAGAATGAACTACGGTGGCAGTCCCATCCCGGGTGGCCGGGCGCGGGCAAGCGGGAGCAGCCATGACCTCGGCACCGACCAGCATCGATGAACCGCAGGCCGAGGTCGAGCTGCGCGACGAAAGCGGCGCCCTGCGCCCTGACTTCGTTGCGAGCGTTACCCGTGCCGTCGAGACCGGCGACACCGACCGGCTGCGTGACCTCGTCGGCGACATCCACGAATCCGATCTTGGCGCCGTGGTGACCGCGCTGGAGGCGGATGACCGGCCGCGCCTGGTCGAACTGCTCGGCCTCGACTTCGACTTCACCGCGCTTACGGAACTCGACGCGACGGTGCGCGAGGAGATCCTCGTGGAACTCGATCCGGAGACGGTTGCTGAGGGTGTCCGCGACATCGACACCGACGACGCTGTCACCATCCTTGCCGACATCCCGACCGACGAGCGCAATGAAATTCTCGGCCACATGCCGCCGGACGAGCGCCTCGCGCTCACCCGCAGCCTCGATTACCCCGAGTTCTCGGCCGGCCGGCGGATGCAGCCGGATTTCATCGCCGTAACGCCGGACTGGAATGTCGGCCGTATTATCGACCACCTGCGCGAGACGGAGGATCTGCCGGACCGTTTCTACGAACTCTATGTCGTCGACGCGAGCGGCCGCTTCCTTGGCGCCGTGCCGCTCAATCGCCTGCTTCGGGCCAAGCGTCCCGTGCCCGTTTCCGAGCTGATGGACGAAGAGCGCCGGCGTGTGCGGCCGGCCGAAACCCAGGAGAACGTCGCGCGTCTGTTCCAGCGCTACGACATGGTCTCGGTGCCGGTCGTGGACGAGGGCGAGAAGCTGGTCGGCGTCGTCACCTTCGACGATGTCGCCGATGTCATTCAGGAGGAGGCGGACGAGGACATCAGGGCCCTTGGCGGCGTCATCTCCGACGAGGAGCTGTCGGATACCGTCTGGACCATCGCGCGCAGCCGCTTCACCTGGTTATTGCTGAACCTGTCGACGGCTATTCTGGTCGCCTGGGTCATCAGCCTGTTCGAAGGATCGCTGCAGAAGATGATCGCGCTGGCGGTGCTCATGCCCATCGTGTCCGCCATGGGGGGCAATGCGGGTACGCAGAGCATGACAGTGGCGGTGCGGGCCCTGGCGACCCAGGAGCTCGGTCGTGCCAATGCTTGGCGCGTCATCCGCCGCGAATTCGCCGTCGGGCTGCTTAACGGAACGGCTTTCGCGGTGATCCTGGGGGTCATTGCCGCTACCTGGTTTCAGATACCGGATCTGGGCCTTGTTATCGGGCTGGCCATGATCATCGTGCTCTCGGTGGCCGCGGTTGGCGGCATTATCATCCCTATCGTGCTCGTGCGGTCGGGCGTCGATCCGGCGGTCGCTTCCGGCCCCTTCGTCACAACGATTACCGACGTGGTTGGCTTTTTCTCGTTTCTTGCCATCGCGACCCTGTGGTTCGGCCTGCGCTAGACCCTTAAACGCAGGAATGATCTGTGTTTTTCGGCGCAAGTATCCGCATGGTTACTCTTCATTCACCTCGTTTGCTGACCCGCCATTAAGGCTGTCCGGGTAAAAAGCATACGGATACCGCGGTGTTCGCGCGGGGGAGTAATGCGGTTGCGTTGGAGTAAGACAGACCTGCCGGGCCCAGGCGCGGACAGCGGCGATTTGCGTCCGGGCTCCGCCGCCGGGGCGACCGCGCGCGCAAAGTCCGGCAATCCATCTTCGCGCCGCATGATCGTGATGCTGGCCGTCGTGGCGCTTGTCGCGACCATCGTGAGCACCGGCGTCGGTTATCAGGTGGCACGGCACCACGACGAAACTCGGCTCACGGAGCAGCGCGCCGCGCTCCGCAACGCCGTTGCCGAATTCCGGGCCCTTTTCGGACACGCCCGTGAAATTGATCCTCGCTTCGTTCGCATGGTCGAGCAGAGCGCCCGTCTCAAAGATCTGAAGTTCGATGTTGCACCGACTGAAGATGGCCGCGAGATCCAGCCCGTGGTCGATGCCGATGGCCGCATCGCCGGCTTCTTCACCTGGCAGAGAAGCGCGCCGATGGCCGAGACGGCCAAGGCCATCATGCCTTTCGTCGCCATCCTGGCGATGGCGCTCATCGGATTTGCAGGCTTCTCGGTATGGCATCTGCGGCGGGCAAGCCGGGATCTGATCGAAAGCGAGGCGCTGGCGCGCCGCGCCGCTGACATGGACAAGATCACCGGGCTGCCCAATCATGCCAAGCTGCTCGAACTGCTGGATCTCGCTCTGGCGGAGCGCATGAACGGCGAAACCACGGTCTTCGCGTTATTCGAGATCGACGGCATGGCGGATGTTGCCGCCAATTTCGGCGTGCTCGGCAGCGACGAACTGATCATTGCGCTGGCGGGCCGCATTCGCGAAGCGGCGCCCGAGGGCGCAGTCTGCGCGCGCATCGGCAGCGATGAATTCGCGATGCTGCTCACCGCGCCTGACGACATCGATGTCGGCAGGATGGTCGCTTCGGTGATCGAGAACATTGCGCGGCCGCACTGGTTCGACACGGTGGTGCGCGTCAGCGCCCATGCCGGCTTTGCCCAGGCGCCGCACCATGCCGCGACTCGCGGCGAACTGACCCGCCGCGCCGAATTGGCGCTTCGCGCCGCCGCGCAGAAAGGGCCGGGCGCATGGGTCGCGTTCGAGGCGCCGCTCGACACGGTTTCCGCGGATCAGAAATTCATCCAGCGCGAACTGCCGCGCGCCGTCAGCGCCCACGAACTCGAACTGCATTATCAGCCGATCATCGCCGCGCATGGCGGGCGCATTGTCGGCGTGGAAGCCTTGTTGCGCTGGACGCATCCGCAGCGCGGGGCGATCGGTCCCGCGGTGTTCATTCCGATCGCCGAGCAGATGGGTCTGATGGACACGATCGGCGCCTCCGTGCTGCGCCGCGCATTGCAGGAGGCCAAACGCTGGCCGGACCTGTACGTCGCCGTCAACCTCTCGCCGCTGCAGGTGCGCGACGGCTCCATCGTCGACACCGTGCGCTCGGCACTCGCCGAGAGCGGCGTGCCGCCGTCACGGCTGATGCTGGAAATCACCGAAGGCGTGCTGATCGACAATCCGGAAGAGATGGTTCGCCGCATCGAGGATCTGCATGCGCTCGGGGTGCGTGTGGCGCTCGACGATTTCGGCTCCGGCTATTCGAACCTGAGCTACCTCCAGCGCTTCCCGCTCGACAAACTCAAGATCGATCGCAGCTTCGTCACCGCGCTCGGCTCCTCCGCCAATGGCGGCGTCATTATCCAGGCCATCGTCGCGCTCGGCCGCGCGCTCGGCCTGTCGATCCTGGTCGAAGGCGTCGAGACCGAGCAGCAGCGCGTCCTGCTGCGGCTCGCCGGTTGTGACGAGATGCAGGGCTTCCTGTTCGCCCGACCGGCGCCGGCAGCCGCGATCGACCGCTTGCTGAAGCAGCAGAAGCAGAACGGCGGCAAGGCGCTACTGGGCCAAGGACCGGGCGATGGGTCGGCCGAAGGCGAGGCGCTGACAGCCTAACTTTCTTCCGTTCGTATGCTTCGGGACGAAGCGGATACCGGTTTGCGGCCGGGACTGGCGACACGATAGAACTTTCGGCGCATTGCCGTTTCGCGGACACGGCGATGTAGCTAGAGTTGCCGCTCCAATGTGCCGGAGACACTGACATGATCCCCAATGCCTGGTCGGGCTTCGATTTCGGGCTCGGCGAAGATACCGATATGTTGCGCCGGTCGGTCGCCGATTTTGCGCGCGACCGTATTGCGCCACGCGCCGACGAGATCGACCGCGCCAATACTTTCCCGCGTGAGCTATGGCCGGAGATGGGCGAGCTCGGCCTGCATGGCATCACCGTGAGCGAGGAGTACGGCGGATCCAATCTCGGCTATCTGGCGCATTGCGTGGCCATGGAGGAGGTATCGCGGGCGTCCGCGGCGGTCGGTCTGTCCTACGGCGCGCATTCGAATCTCTGCGTCAATCAGATCAGCCGCAACGGCACCGACGCCCAGAAGAAGAAATATCTGCCCAAGCTGATTTCCGGCGAGCATGTCGGCGCGCTGGCCATGTCCGAGCCGGGGGCAGGCTCCGACGTCGTGTCGATGAAGACACGTGCCGACAAGGTCGGCGACCGCTACGTGCTCAACGGTTCGAAGATGTGGATCACCAACGGCCCGGTGGCCGACACTCTGGTGATCTATGCCAAGACCGACCGCACCGCCGGTTCGCGCGGCATCACCGCGTTCATCGTCGAGAAGGGCTTCAAGGGTTTTGCGCCGGCGCAGAAGCTCGACAAGCTCGGCATGCGCGGCTCCGACACGTCCGAACTTGTGTTCACCGATTGCGAAGTGCCGGAAGAGAACGTGCTCGGTGTCGAGGGCAACGGCGTCAACGTGTTGATGTCGGGCCTTGACTATGAGCGCGTCGTGCGGGCGGCCGGACCGCTCGGCATCATGCAGGCCTGCATGGACGTGGTCATCCCTTATATTCACGACCGCCATCAGTTCGGGCAGGCCATCGGCCGCTTCCAACTGATCCAGGCCAAGCTCGCCGACATGTATGTGTCGATGAATGCGGCCAAGTCCTATGTCTACGCGGTGGCGAAAGCCTGCGACGACGGCCGCACCACGCGCGAGGACGCCGCCGGCGCGATCCTCTATGCCGCGGAGAAGGCCACCTGGATGGCGCTGGAGGCGATCCAATGCTTGGGCGGCAATGGCTACATCAACGATTTCTCGACCGGGCGACTGCTGCGCGACGCCAAGCTCTACGAGATCGGCGCCGGCACGTCTGAAATACGCCGGATGCTGATAGGCCGCGAGATTTTCGAGAAGACGCGGTAAAGCGGCGGCTCAATCCAGCTTGTCGAGAATGTCGGCGATCGGGTTGCCGGTCCAGGCTTCGGTGACGAAGTCGCGGTGGCGCACGGTGGAGTCGGTTTCGACGAGCGCGACGCCGCCGCGCCGCCACAGGTTCTTGCGGATAGAGGTGTCGTAGGCGATCTGCTGCGCCTTCAGCCGTTCGGCCAGCGCCATGTTCTGCCGCCGCGTCGACGAGGTGTAGGACGAGATGAAGAACGACGACTTCGCATTCCTGATGAAGTGGACGAAGTCGTCCATCTCGCCATAGAGCCCGTCCATCAGAACGAGGCCCTTGAGCTTCTTGCCGAGTCCGCCCCTGCGAATGGCATAAGCCGCAGGCACATAGCCGCCGCTATAGGCGACGATGATCACGGGCAGACTGCCGAAGCGTAGGGCGGCGGCCGGTTTGTTGTCGAGCGCGGCGAGCTTGACACCTGCCTCTTTGACGAAGCGCTTGAAGCCACCGGGCTCCCAGAAGCGGCCGGCGCTGGAGTCGGCGGCATCGACGGCGAATTGCGGCGCAACCAGCACGGCGTTCATGCCCGAGGCGGTGATCTGCTCCGGCACGTTCTGGCGATTGAGCACGTCGCGCGTAAGTTCGGCGCCGTGGCCGTGGAAGAACACCACCATTACAGCGGGCCGTGTGACGTCGAAGCCGCGCGGAATGTGGAGCAGCACGCGGTTGTCGCCGAAGGTTGTACTTTCCCACAGCACGCCGCCGCGTGATGTGCGGTGGCCCTTGCGGCCATTCTCGGTGACATTGAGGAACGGCTCGCCCGTCGTCGGCACGGTGCCGTTGTAGGGGAAGGGTGCGGAGGCGAACTTGACGAGCGCAGTGCGCGGCGCGGTACGCGTCAGGTATTGCGCCGGCGGCGCGATCGCCGTCTGGCGCTCCATGCGCGATTGCGGGCGCGGCGCGGGCAGGGGGACGGTCCTGACGCCGACGGTGCCCGTCACATCATTGGCCGGCCAGCGCGCGGCGAATACATCATGCGCGGTCTGTGAATAGGCCGCGTCGCCGGCGAACAGGCTCGCCGTCAGCGCCAGCAGTATGAAGCTGCGGCTGCGCCGTGTCGTTCGCGCGTCGGTGACTGCACGGTGGTGGCGCAAGGTCGGATCGTCTCCGGTATCGCCTGCCGGTTGTGTCCGCATCACGGCGCGCTTTTTGTAGAACACCCCTGGGACAACATTGCGGCACGAGCAACTCGGCAGCGTCCCCATCTTGGGTATTGCCGTCTTTCAGGTCATATCAATATGATCAACAAAGAATTAACGAATCGAGCAAGGCGGGGGCATTCTTGGCGCGCCCAAATGGGGCGACAGCCGGTTCGTCGCGCACTGCGGCGCGGTCTGTTGCTCCGCACTGGCCGAGATGTTTTGCGCTCGCGCGACGAAAGCATGCCCCTCCATCGCACAGAACCGCGCGGCCGCTCGGGCCGCGGAAAAGGCCCCGGTCATTAAATGAATCGCATCGCTCTTGCCGCCGCGCTCGCCTTCGGCTTGTTCGGTCCCGTCGTCACGCCGGCGCACAGCGTCGAGGCCACTCCGGCCGACACCGCACGCTTCCTCGCCGGCATGCCGCCATCGGTCGGTTCGCCGCTCGAGGCGCTGACCAAAAGCGCGCACTGGCGCAGCCATGCCAAGGCGATGGACAAGGCTTTCGCCGCTGTCGAGAAGAGCACGCTGACAAAAGTGCGGGCGTGGTCGCGCGACAACGTCAAGTCACCACAGCCGACGCTGCTCTACATGTTCGGCGGGCCGGACTTCCTGTTCGCCAACGCGTTCTATCCCGATGCCTCGACCTATCTGCTGGTCGGTCTTGAGCCGTCCGGCGACATCCCCGACCTGATGAAGATGCAGCGGCGCGGCGAAGTGCCGGGGCTCGGCAATCTGCAGAACTCGATGCGCACGCTGCTCGCGGTCAGCTTCTTCATCACCAAGGACATGCGCGAGGATCTCGGCAGTTCGAACCTGCGCGGCACCATCCCGATCCTCTACGCATTTCTGGTGCGCTCCGGCATGGAAGTCCGTGACGCGAGCCTCGTGATGATCGACGACGATGGTGAGGTGAAGCCCGACGACAAGAAGGCGAAAACCTCGGCGCGGGGCGTCAGGATCAGCTTCGCCGGTCTGGATGGTCGAGTACGCACGCTTTATTACTTCACCACCGACCTCGCCAATGGCGGTGTCAAGCGCGGCGGCTTCTTGAAGTTCGCCGGCAAGCTCGGTCCGGCCGACGCGTTCCACAAGAGCGCATCGTATTTGATGCATTCCGAAAACTTCTCGCAGATTCGCGCTTTCGTGCTGACGCAGGCCAACACGATCGTGCAGGACGACAGCGGCATTCCGCTGCGCTACTTCGACCGGAACGCCTGGGACCTCTATCCTTTTGGCAAGTATCACGAGCCGCTGGAGATCTTCCCGGGAGGCCGTCAATCCAAGATCGCCCGCGAGGTGTTCGGCAAGGCGGTCAAGATCGACTTCGGCATCGGGTACCGCTGGCGCACGGGGGAGTCGAACCTGCTGATGGTGGTCAGGAAGCCGCAGACGGGGTGGCAAGCCCCGGCGCATTAACTTTTGCTTCGGCCGAATCGCCTAGCCCATTGGACGACCAACCACTGGGAACAGAAGCCATGATGCGGGTACGCTTGAAGGCGGATGGGCGCATCGTCGAGATCGCCCCGGACGGCAGCGAAATCGCGGTCGAGCATCGCGACCCGGCGGCTTTCGTGCGTCAGGTGCGGGCGCGCTGCGGGCTGACCCAGGCGGCTTTTGCCGAAAGGATCGAAGTGCCGATCGAGACCGTGCGCAACTGGGAGCAGGGCAAGCGCAATCCGCGCGGGCCGGCCCGGGCGCTGCTCAAGGTGATCGACCGCTCGCCCGACGCCGCTTTCGCCGCGCTCGGCGGCCGGCGCTGACCTCTGTTATTTCGCACGCCCGCAGGGCGATCCGGAATCCCTGAAATATCGCTGACATTTCTGGCTCGGTTCCGGATTTACGGTTTCGAGTGCCTCGGCATGACATCAGACCTGGACCGGCCGCGACGGGCAGGTTCGGCTGGGAAAGGCCGCAATTGGATCGGAGCAGTGTCTGCGGCAGATCGCCCGCGCCCGACCATGGGCGGTTGGCAGGGCACCTCCGGGAAGGCATTCTCGCGGCCCGAACCGGCGCTTCAGGAGGAGCCTGCCACGGACCCGCGCGGGTCGTGCGAGGGAGGTCGCAAATGCAAGCCGTCGAAGCCAAAGGCTTCAGAATTCCGATCATCGGACTTGGCACTTGGGAATTGCGCGGTCGCGATTGCGCGCGCCTCGTCGAGCAGGCGATCCATCTCGGCTACCGTCATATCGACACCGCGCAGTCATACGCCAATGAGGCGGAAGTGGGCGAGGGCGTTCGCAAGTCCGGCAGGCGCTCCGAGGTGATTGTGACGACCAAGGTCGCGCATACCAGCATGGCGCCGCAGGATGTCGAGCATTCGGTGAAAGAGAGTCTGCGCAAGCTGCGTATCGATGAAATCGACCTTCTCACCATTCACTGGCCGAACGATCGCATTCCGTTGGCCGAGACCCTCGGCGCGATGGCGAAGATGAAACAGGTCGGTTACGTCAAGCAGATCGGCGTATCCAACTTCACCGTCAAGCTGCTGGACGAAGCGGTCAAGGCGACCGACGAGCCGCTGGTGTGCAATCAGATTGAGTGTCACCCCTTCCTCGACCAGACCAAGGTCGTGACCGCGACCAAGGGGCACGGCATGGCGGTGGTCGCTTACAGCCCGATCGCGCGCGGCTCGGCGTCCGGCAACGAGGAACTCGAGCGCATCGGCCGCGCCCATGGCAAGTCCGCGGCGCAGGTGTCGCTGCGCTGGCTGGTTCAGCAGGATATCGCCGTTGTCCCGCGCACCAGCAAGCGCGAGCGACTGGAAGAGAACATCGCCATCTTCGACTTTGCACTATCGCCGGACGAAATGACCGAGATCGCGGCGTTGTCGGCGGCGCAAAGGCGCATCGTCAATCTGGCGTGGTCGCCGGAGTGGGATTGACGAAAGATTAGGCGTGTGCCGGCCGCGGCTGGCGCTATGAATATCGACCATGACCATCGCCAATGACGCCGCGCTCGTGCTGTTCTCCGGCGGGCAGGATTCCACCACATGCCTCGGCTGGGCGCTCGATCGCTTCGCGCGCGTAGAAACCGTGGGCTTCGATTACGGCCAGCGTCACGCGGTCGAGCTTCAGGTGCGGCCGCGGTTGCGGGAATTGATTGCCGGGCTCAAGCCCGAATGGAAGTCGCGGCTGGGCGAGGACCATAGGGTGACGCTCGATGCGCTGGCGGCGATCTCCGATACGGCGCTGACCCGCGAGACCGCTATCGCCTTCGCCGACAGCGGGGTGCCCAACACCTTCGTGCCGGCACGCAACCTGATCTTTCTGACCTTCGCCGGTGCGCTCGCCTTTCGGCGTGGCGCCCGTCATATCGTCGCCGGCATGTGCGAGACTGACTATTCGGGCTATCCCGATTGCCGGGACGACACCGTCAAGGCGATGCAGGTCGCGCTCAGCCTCGGCCTTGACCGGAAGGTCACCATCCATACACCCCTGATGTGGGTCGATAAGGCAGGAACTTTCGCCATGGCACGTGATCTGGCCCGCGATATCGCCGGGCAGGCATTCCTAGACCTTGTTGTCGAACATACCCACACCTGCTACTTGGGCGACCGCTCGCACCGCCATGCGTGGGGGTATGGCTGTGGCACATGCCCGGCCTGCGACCTGCGCCGGCAGGGCTACGTCAGATTTCTCGCCGATCATCCGAATTGAAACCGTCCTCGCAATGACCATCGAAACCCGCAAGTACATCGAAGGCGCGATCTTCCTCGTGCTGTTCTGTCTCACGATTCCGGCCGCCAACTGGATGATCGGGAATGTCGGCACGGTGTGTTCGGCCAACGGCCCGTGCCTGATCCCGGTGGCGCCGAACCTCATGGCACCGTCGGGCGTGCTGATGATCGGCGCGGCGCTGGTGCTGCGCGATCTGGTGCAGCGCCGTCTCGGGGTCGAGTTCGGCGTTGCCGCGATCATCGCCGGGGCCGGGATCTCGGCGGCGATCGCGCCGCCGGCGTTGGTCGTAGCCTCGACCGCCGCCTTCCTGCTCTCCGAACTGGCCGATTTCGCCGTCTATACGCCACTGGCGCGCCGACGGCTGGTCACGGCCGTGGTCGCCTCCAGCATGGTCGGGCTGGTGATCGATTCCATCGTGTTCCTGTGGCTGGCCTTCGGCTCGCTGGAATTCCTGGCCGGGCAGGTGATCGGCAAGAGCTGGATGGTGCTGTTCGCGATCCCGCTGGTGGCTTATCTTCGCCGCCGTGACGCGCGCCTTGGCCTTGCCCCCGTTTGAAACTCTAGCGAGACATCCATGACCAAGCCGATGACGATGACGTCGCCTGCCACTGCGACGGTGAGTGCCGCAACTCTCGACATCTTGCGTGCCGTTACAACGGGCACCGTCACCACGATGCTGCTGAAGAAGGGTATCCGCCACGCCTGGATGAAGGGTGCGATGCCCTTCGGCTTCACCGGCAAGCGCGTCGTCGGCCCGGCCTTTACCTTGCGCTTCGTGCCGGTGCGCGAGGATCTTGCGACGCCGGCGAGCTGGCTCAATCCGATCTCGACGCGGTCCGCCATCGAGGCCATGCCGGAAGGCTGCATCTGCGTCGCCGACGCCATGGGCGTCACCGGCGCCGGCATCTTCGGCGACATCCTCTGCATGCGCATGGTCAAGCGCAAGGTCGCGGCGCTGATTACCGATGGCGTGATGCGCGACAAGCACGGTGTGCTTGGAACGGGCCTGCCGGTTTGGTGCCAGGGCATCGCAGCGCCGGCTTCGGTCAACCAGTTGACCTTCGTCGGCTGGAACGAGCCGATCGGCTGCGGCGGTGCGGCGATCTTCCCGGACGACATCATCGTCGCCGACGACGATGGCGCGGTGGTGATCCCGAGGGATTTAGTCGAATTTGTCGCGCATGAAGGCGCCGAGCATGAGCTGATGGAGAGCTGGCTCGTGCAGGAGGTCGAGAAGGGCGAGAAGCTGCCCGGCCTTTATCCGCCGAACGATGAGAACAAGAAGCGCTATGAGGACTGGAAGAAGTCCCGGTAGTGAGAACACGCGGGGACGCGACGATGTGCGCCAAGGCGCGGCGCGCGCCCGGTATGATACGGTGATGGCCGGAAAGGGTACCTGCCGGCCGCCATGTTCTTCATTCTGTCAAAAACCGTCACGGTTCTGCTGCAGCCGTCGAACGTGATCCTGCTCATCGGGCTCGGCGGGCTGGCGCTGATGCTGATGGGCTGGCGGCGTGGTGGTACCCGGCTCGTGGTGACCAGCGTCGTCTTGCTGTTCATCGCCGGCCTGTTGCCGCTGGGGCCGTATCTGACCCATGCGCTCGAGCGCCGCTTTCCGCCCTGGGAGCAGGCCGGCGGGATGTCGCGCGGCGCGCCGGCCGGGATCGTCGTTCTCGGCGGCGCCATCTCGCCGCTGTTGTCGCGGCAGACCGGCCTGGTTTCCGTCAATGGCGATGCCGGCCGTGTCATCGCGCTGGCGCATCTGGCGCGCGCCTTTCCCAATGCGCGCATCATCTATTCCGGCGGCGATGCAAGCTTGTTCGGCAACAAGCGTCCCGAGACCGATTTTGTCGGTCCCTTGCTCGACGATTTCGGCGTGGCGCGCGCGCGCGTCGAACTGGAAACGCGCTCGCGCAACACCGCCGAGAACGCGGCCTTCTCCAGGGACATCGCGCAGCCCAAGCCGGGCG
>JAEZEY010000414.1 GCA_023432845.1 Pseudomonadota bacterium | reverse complement strand
CTCGGCGAGCAGATCACCGCGCGCGGCATCGGCAACGGCATTTCGCTGATCATCTTCGCCGGCATCGTTGCCGAGTTGCCGTCGGCGATCGTCGGCACTCTTGAGCTCGGCCGCCAGGGCGCTCTCTCGACGGGCTTTATCCTGCTGGTCATCGCGATGGCGGTCGTGGTCATCGCCTTGATCGTGTTCATGGAGCGCGCCCAGCGCCGCCTGGTGATCCAGTACCCGAAACGTCAGGTCGGCAATCGCATGTTCGAGGGCCAGTCCTCGCACCTGCCGCTCAAGCTCAACACCTCGGGTGTTATTCCGCCGATCTTCGCCTCGTCGCTGCTGCTGCTGCCGACGACCGTGGCCAACTTCAATGCCGGCTCCGGTCCGGAGTGGCTCACCACCATGACGACGCTGCTCGGCCACGGCCAGCCGCTATTCCTGCTGCTGTATCTATCGCTGATCGTCTTCTTCACGTTCTTCTACACCGCGGTCGTCTTCAACCCGACCGAGACGGCGGAAAATCTGAAAAAGCACGGCGGCTTCATTCCCGGCATCCGTCCGGGCGAGCGTACCGCCGAATACATCGACTATGTGCTGTCGCGCATCACCGTCGTCGGCGCGATCTATCTGGCGATCGTCTGCTTGATCCCCGAGATTCTGCTCTCCTACGCGGCGGTGCCGTTCTACTTCGGCGGCACCTCGCTGCTGATCGTCGTCTCCGTGACGATGGATACCGTGGCGCAGGTGCAGGGCTATCTGCTGGCGCATCAGTACGAAGGCTTGATCAAGAAATCCAAATTGCGGGGGCGCAATAGATGAGACTGATCCTGCTCGGCCCGCCGGGGGCGGGGAAGGGCACGCAGGCGCAGCGTCTGGTCGACAAGCACGGCATCGTGCAGTTATCGACCGGCGACATGCTTCGTGCAGCGGTCGCGGCCGGTACGCCGGTCGGCCTCAAAGCCAAGAGCATCATGGAAGCCGGCCAACTGGTGCCGGACGAGGTCGTGGTCGCGATCATCGCCGACCGAATCGACCAGCCGGACGCCCGCAAGGGCTTCGTGCTCGACGGCTTCCCGCGCACGGTTCCGCAGGCCGAGGCGCTGGACAAGCTGCTGGCCGACCGCGGCCTCAAGCTGGACGCCGTGATCGAGCTCAAGGTCGATGAGGGCATCCTCATCAAGCGCATCGAGACCCGGGTCGCGGAAATGACCGCGCGGGGTGAGAAAGTGCGCTCCGACGACAATCCGGAGGTCCTCAAGGGCCGTCTGGATGCCTACCGGGCCCAGACCGCGCCGCTCGCCGGCTATTACGACGCCAAGGGCATGCTCAAAAGCGTCGACGGCATGGCCCCGGTGGACCAGGTAACCGCTGCCCTGGATGGTATCCTGAAACCATCCAAGAGCGTCTAGCAGAGGTTGACGAAGCCCTCATGAATCCCCTAATAGAATGCGTATCCAAGAGTTTGGCGCGATACCGGTTCCCCCAGAGGGCGGGGACGGGTGTCGTCTTACGCTTTGCCTAACCCCTTTCAGGGTAACAAGAATTTGCCGCCTCCCGGCGGCTGGCCGGTAACAGGAGAGAGCATCCGTGGCTCGTATCGCGGGCGTTAATTTGCCCACCAACAAGCGTGTCGTCATCGCGCTCCAGTACATCCATGGCATCGGTCAGAAGATCGCCAAGGATATCGTCACCAAGCTGAACCTGCCGGCTGAACGCCGCGTGTCGCAGCTCACCGACGCCGAAGTTCTGCAGATCCGCGAACTCATCGACCAGGAATATCTGGTGGAAGGCGATCTTCGTCGCGAGACGTCGATGAACATCAAGCGCCTGATGGATCTCGGCTGCTATCGCGGCCTGCGTCACCGCAAGGGCCTGCCGGTCCGCGGTCAGCGCACGCACACGAACGCGCGCACGCGCAAAGGCCCGGCGAAGACCATCGCCGGCAAGAAGAAGACCGCCTAACCGAGCTGAACGCGCCCGCGCCGCGTGACGGCAGGCGGGCTTTGAAGGGACCGACTGACTATGGCGAAGGAAGCCACCACCCGCGTCCGCCGGCGCGAGCGCAAGAACATCGCGTCGGGCGTCGCGCACGTGAACGCGTCGTTCAACAACACCATGATCACCATCACCGACGCGCAGGGCAACGCCATCGCCTGGTCATCGGCCGGTACGATGGGTTTCAAGGGCTCGCGTAAATCGACGCCCTATGCGGCGCAGATGGCCGCGGAAGACGCTTCGAAGAAGGCGCAGGAACACGGCATGCGCACCCTCGAAGTGGAGGTGTCCGGTCCGGGTTCGGGCCGTGAGTCGGCGTTGCGTGCGTTGCAGGCGTCGGGTTTCACCATCACCTCGATCCGTGATGTGACCTCGCTCCCGCACAATGGTTGCCGGCCGCGCAAGCGGCGCCGAGTGTAATTGATTTCGTAAGGCGGACGCTCGGGATCGCCCGCGTCCGCCGCCGCCGTTCATTGACCCCACACGCGGCGGGTGGGGTGCGCTGGGCAGGCTCAGCGATGCGCTCTTCTAGCGAGCGACGCTCATAATGGGTGAACACGTGATTCAGAAAAATTGGCAGGAATTGATCAGGCCGAACAAGCTCCAGGTGACCGCCGGGTCCGATCCGGCGCGCCTTGCGACTGTCGTCGCGGAGCCGCTTGAGCGCGGTTTCGGGGTCACGCTCGGTAACGCGCTGAGGCGCATTCTGCTGTCGTCGCTGCAAGGCGCGGCGGTGCAGTCGGTCCAGATCGACGGCGTGCTGCATGAATTCTCCTCGATCGCCGGCGTGCGCGAGGACGTCACTGACTTGGTGCTGAACGTCAAGGACATCGCCATCAAGATGCAGGGCGAAGGCCCCAAGCGCATGGTGGTGAAGAAGCAGGGTCCGGGCACCGTCACCGCGGGCGACATTCAGACCGTCGGCGACATCGTCGTTCTCAATCCGGACTTGGTGCTGTGCACCCTCGACGAGGGCGCCGAGATCCGCATGGAGTTCACCGTCAACACCGGCAAGGGCTATGTCGCCGCCGAGCGCAACCGTCCGGAAGACGCGCCGATCGGCCTGATCCCTGTCGACTCGCTGTACTCGCCGGTGCGCAAGGTCTCCTACAAGGTCGAGAACACCCGCGAAGGCCAGATCCTCGACTACGACAAGCTGACGCTGACCATCGAGACCAACGGCGCGGTGTCGCCGGAAGACGCGCTCGCTTACGCCGCGCGCATCCTCCAGGACCAGCTCAACGTGTTCGTGAACTTCGAGGAGCCCCGCAAGGAGCAGGCCGCGGAGACCATCCCGGACCTCGCCTTCAACCCGGCCTTCCTCAAGAAGGTGGACGAGCTCGAGCTGTCGGTGCGTTCGGCCAACTGTCTCAAGAACGACAACATCGTCTATATCGGCGATCTCGTTCAGAAGACGGAAGCCGAGATGCTGCGCACGCCAAACTTTGGCCGCAAGTCGCTCAACGAGATCAAGGAAGTGCTGGCGCAGATGGGCCTCCATCTCGGCATGGAAGTGCCGGGCTGGCCGCCGGAAAACATCGAAGAACTCGCCAAGCGCTTCGAAGACCACTACTGAGTTTAAAGGTTGGCCGGAGCGGGCATGACGCCCGCTTCGGTTTTTTGTGCCGCCTTCCGCGGCGCGCCGGAATGGTCCGGGGCAAACAGGATAGAGGCAGGGAGTTACGCGATGCGTCACGGTAAAGTCTATCGCAAGTTGGGAAGACACTCTTCGCATCGCATGGCGATGCTGGCCAACATGGCCGCTTCCCTCATCAAGCACGAGCAGATCGTCACGACTCTGCCGAAGGCGAAGGAACTTCGCCCGATCGTCGAGAAGCTGGTGACCCTCGGCAAGAAGGGCGATCTTTCCGCCCGCCGCCAGGCGATCTCCGAGCTGCGCGACGTCGACATGGTCAAGAAGCTCTTCGATACGCTGGCGCCGCGCTACAAGGACCGCCAGGGCGGCTACACCCGCATCATGAAGGCCGGCTTCCGCTACGGCGACAACGCGCCGCAGGCCGTGATCGAGTTCGTGGATCGCGACGTCGATGCCAAGGGCCAGGATTCGGGCCCGGTGCAAGCGAGCGCGAACGAAGAAGCCAGCGCCTGAAGCCGCGCTGTTCAGCGAAAAAATCTGAGGAAGGCGGCGCTTTGGCGCCGCCTTTTTTATTGCGTCCAAATTCGACGATCTGAATGTGTTGTTTATTGCCGCTTTTTTGGGCGGATGTTTTTAATTCATCATGCAGTTTATATTAAACAGCCAATAACAGACTGCGTGGTCTATTCGCGACACGTGCATGAACGGGTCTCGAATCGATGTTGCGCCTTGAATCAACGAAACGCGCCGACCAAGAAACCTCGGATATCTCGGCCTTGACCGCCCGCCTGACGGCGGAGGTCAATCATATCGCCCGTGACAAGGCCTCGACGATCCGGGAGATCACCGAGCATATCAAGATGTTGGCGCTGAATGCGCTGGTCGAAAGCGCGCGCGCCGGCGAGCAGGGCCGCGGCTTTGCCGTCGTCGCCAAGGAAGTTGGCGGCGTCAGCCAGCGTATCGAAGGCATTGCACGCGAACTGGAGACCGAGCTGGTCAAGCGCACCGATGCGCTGGTGACATCCATCGCCCAGATGACCGAGCGCAGCACCGGCGAGCGTATGGTCGATTTATCGCTCAACGCCGTCGAACTGATCGATCGCAATCTTTATGAGCGCACTTGCGATGTGCGCTGGTGGGCAACTGATTCGGCCGTTGTCGATTGCGCCGCCGAGCCCGGACCGGAGCGCGCCGCCTATGCCACCGAGCGGCTCGGCGTCATCCTCGGCGCCTATACGGTCTATCTCGATCTGTGGCTGTGCGACCTCGACGGCAACATTCTGGCCAACGGCCGGCCCGACAAGTTCGACGTGCAGGGCCGCAATGTCGCCAATGCGCCGTGGTTCCGGCAGGCCCTGGGCCTGCGCACCGGCGATGATTACGTCGCCGGTGACGTCGAACGGCAGCCGCTGCTGGGTGACGCCCAGGTCGCGACCTATTGCGCCAGTGTGCGTCTCGGCGGGCAGGCGCGGAGCCGCGCGTCCGGCATCCTCGCCATCCATTTCGACTGGGAGAGCCAGGCGCGGGCGATCGTGCAGGGCGTGCGCGTCGACGACGATGCTTCGCGCGTGCTGCTGGTCGACGCCAATATGCGGGTCATCGCCGCGTCCGACGGCCAGGGCCTGCTCACCGAGCGTCTCAACCTGGATATTGGCAAGCGCAAGAGCGGCTGCGTCAGGGACAAATCCGGTGCGCTCGTCGCCTTCCACGTCACGCCTGGCTACGAAACCTACAAGGGTCTGGGCTGGTACGGCGTGATCGTCAAAGGGGCCGCCGGGCAGAGCGCGCTGGTCCAGACGAGTATAACCTCCTCAAGGCCGGGCGCGGCCGCCGCCTGAGATTTCGTGGCACTGAAATCAACGGTTGCAGGTAATTCTATTCCCACCCCACAAACTGTCTCGTCGCGTCGCTAACCGGCAGTGCGTGTGATGGCAGTCACATCGGCGGTCCGGTAGTGTGGTATTCGAGCGCCCGTCAGAAGGCGCAATTCACCATTTGGGGGACTCTAATGTTCAAGCATCCGTTGCGGGGCGCATTCGGCGCAGCCGCAGCCGTTGTTTTTTTGATGATCGCCGGCGTCGGCACTGCCGAGGCGCAAGCCAATGGAGATCTGGTCGCGCGCGGCGACTATCTCGTCAACACCGTCATGACCTGTCAGAACTGCCACACGCCCATGGGTCCGAATGGGCCGGATTTTTCGAAGGCGCTGTCGGGCGGCCTGCTGTTCGACGAGCCGCCGTTCAAGGTCGTGGCCTCGAACATCACGCAGGACAAGGAAACCGGCATCGGCGGCTGGACGGATGCGCAGATCAAACATCTGCTCCGCACCGGCCGGCGTCCGAATGGCGTGCAGATCGCCGAGGTGATGCCGACCGCCTTCTACGGCATTCTCACCGAGCGCGACATGGATGCGATCGTCGCTTACCTGCGCACGGTCAAGCCGGTGAAGAACAAGGTGGCGGACCCGGTCTATAATATCGATCTGCCGCATCACCTGTTTCCCGGCGGCGAGAAGCCATACACGGAAGCCATGCTGACCGACAAGGTGAAGAACGGCTTCTATCTCGCCACCATCGGCCACTGCATGGAGTGCCACACGCCGTTCGGCGCCAAGGGCAAGGACTTTGTCGGCGATCTCGGCAAGGGCGGCATGGAATTCCCCGGACCGTGGGGCAAGTCGGTGTCGGCGAACATCACGTCGAGCAAGGCCAAGGGCCTCGGCGATTGGACCGATGCGCAGATCAAGACCGCGATCACGCAGGGCGTGTCGAAGGACGGCCACAAGCTCAAGCCGCCAATGGGGTATCCCTATTACGCGCGCATGAAGAGCGAGGATATCGACGCCATGATCGCCTATCTGCGCACGGTGCCGGCGAAGGAGTAGGCTTTGGTCATTCCTGGGCGCGGCCACTTTGGCCGCGAACCCGGAATCCATAGCCCCTGTCTGTGAGTATGGATTCCGGGCTCGCTGCTTCGCAGCGCCCCGGAATGACACTGTTTTGTCACCACCCCGACAGCACCACCTTGCCGATGGTGGTGCCGCTCTCGATCTGGGAATGCGCCTTGATCAGGTTGGCGGCGTTGATGGGCGAGAGCTCCTGCGCCGCGGTGGTGACGATCAGCCCGGCATCGATCATCGCCGACACTTCGTTGAGCAGTCTGTGCTGCGCGATCATGTCGGCGGTGCCGAACACCGACCGGGTGAACATCGATTCCCAGTGCACCGAAATCGACTTCGGCTTGAACGGCATGACGTTGAGCGTCTTCGGATCGTCGATCAGGACGAACTGACCTTGCGGCGCGATGATGTCGGCAAGCTGCGGCGCGCTCTGCTCGGTGCCGGTGACGCCGGCCACCATCGCCACCTGCGGATGGCCGATGGCCTTCAATTGCTCGGCCAGCGGCTTGTGATGGTCGATGACATGATCGGCACCCAGCTTGAGACACCACTCGCGCGTCTCCGCGCGCGAAGCGGTGGCGATGATGGTGAGCCCCGTGAGCCGGCGCGCGAGCTGGATCATGATCGAGCCGACGCCGCCACCGCCGCCGATCACCAGCAGGGCGCGGCCGTCCGGCGTCTTGGCCGGTTGGACCTTGAGCCGGTCGAACAGCATCTCCCAGGCGGTGATGCTGGTGAGCGGCAGCGCCGCCGCCTGCGCGAAGGTGAGGGACTTTGGCTTGGTGCCAACGATGCGTTCGTCGACCAGATGGAATTCGGAGTTGGTTCCTGGTCGGGCGATCGAGCCGGCGTAGAACACCTCGTCGCCGGCCTTGAACAGGGTCACGTCGGCGCCGACGGCATCGACGACGCCGGCGGCGTCGAAACCCAGCACCTTCGGCGCCTCCCCGGGCTTGGGCTCTGCGCGCATCCGCACCTTGGTGTCGACCGGGTTGACCGAGATCGCCTTGACCGCGACGCGCAGGTCGCGCGGACCGGGGACGGGCTTGTCGGCGGTGAAGTCGACGAGGGCCTTGGGATCGGTGAGGGGCAGGGACTTGAGGTATCCGACGGCTTTCATGGCGGTCTCCGGAATGGGGACCTCCACATCTTCGATTAGGCACTATCTTGCAAGTATGGAATTGTTCTGTATCTAGTGCCTCAAAGGGTACTAATGCGACGAATCAAGAGGTTACCTGATGCTGATGCCGCCGCCCCGCCAGCCGAAACGAGCCCCGAAGCCGCCGCGTGACTATAATTGCGCTGCCGGATGCCCCGTCGAGGCCACCCTCGAGCTCATCGACGGCAAGTGGAAGGGTGTGATCCTCTATCACCTGCAGGATGGGCCGGTGCGTTTCAACGCCCTGCGCCGCGGCCTGCATGGCATCACCCAGCGCATGCTGACCAAGCAGCTCCGCGAGCTGGAGCAGGCCGGTCTGATCCTGCGGCAGGTCTATGCCGAGGTGCCGCCGCGGGTCGAATACCGGCTGTCGCCTTTGGGCGAGACCATGCAGCCGGTCATCCAGACGCTGAAGGGCTGGGGCGAGACCTATCTGAAGGGCCGCAAGCGCGGCGAGGCCGGTCCGATCAATGCCGTGCCGTCTGATGAAGCGCGGCTGTAATGGCTTCACTCGGCCAACAGGTTTTGTAGATCAAAGCTCTTTCCGATTGCGTTGCCGGGACTTCTTCTCATGATCCGCTCGATTGCTGCCGCTCTTGTTTTCGCTACAGCTTGGGCCGTCGCGGCCCCGGCGCAGGACCGCCGCGTGCCGACCGCCAATGAAGTGCGGTTGTCCTATTCGCCGATCGTGAAGCATGTCTCGCCCGCGGTGGTGAACGTCTATGCGGCCAAGACCGTGCAGACGCGCAACCCGCTGTTCGACGATCCGATCTTCCGCCGCTTCTTCGGTGGCGGTCCGGGTGGGCCGGGCAACCAGGTGCAGCGTTCGCTCGGCTCCGGCGTCATCGTCGACCCGACGGGGCTGATCGTCACCAACGTCCACGTCATCGAAGGCGCCACTGAAATCAAGGTGTCGCTCGCCGACAAGCGCGAGTTCGAAGCCACCGTGGTGCTGAAGGATCCGCGCACCGATCTCGCCGTGATGCGCATCAAGGATAGCGCCGCGTTCCCATTCCTGGAATTCGCCAATTCCGATGCGCTCGAGGTCGGCGATCTGGTGCTCGCCATCGGCAACCCGTTCGGCGTCGGCCAGACCGTGACGCATGGCATCGTCTCGGCGCTGGCGCGCACGCAGGTCGGCGTCTCCGACTATCAGTTCTTCATCCAGACCGACGCCGCCATCAATCCCGGTAACTCCGGCGGTGCGCTGGTCGATATCAATGGCCGGCTCGCCGGCATCAACACCGCGATCTTCTCGCGTTCCGGCGGCTCGCAAGGCGTGGGTTTCGCCATTCCGGCCAACATGGTGCGCGTGGTCGTTGCGTCTGCCAAAGCCGGCGGCAGTGGCGTGCGCCGTCCCTGGCTCGGCGCCACGCTGCAGAGCGTGACTCCCGACATCGCCGAAGGCCTCAATCTGAAGCGTCCGACCGGCGCCCTCGTTGCCAGCGTGAGGTCGGACGGGCCGGCGGCCAGGGCCGGCCTCAAGGCGGGCGATCTCATCGTTTCGATCGACGGTCAGGATGTCGATGACAGCAACGCCTTCGACTATCGCTTCGGCACCAAGCCGCTCGGCGGCACCGCCAAGCTTGATATCATCCGCGCTGGCCGCGAAATGGCGGCGACCATCGAGCTTGCAACCGCGCCCGACGCACCGCGGGACGAGATCACCATCACCGCGCGCTCGCCTTTTGCGGGTGCGCGCGTCGCCAATTTGTCGCCGGCGCTGGCCGACGAACTGCAATTGCAGAACGTCGATCAGGGCGTCGTCATCCTCAGCATTGACGAGGGTTCGGTCGCCGGCAACCTCGGCTTCCAGCGGGGCGACGTGATCCAGGAGGTCAACGGCAAACCGGTCGGCCGAACGCGCGATCTCGACCGCATCGCCCATACGCCGACCAATGGCTGGCGCATCGTCATCCTGCGGCGCGGGCAGAAGATCTCGGCGATGTTCGGGGGCTGACGATGGTCGCGCGCGGCAAACAAAGCGGGCCGTCTCTGTTTGCCGCCGCCGGCCTCGAGCGCGATGCGCCGCGGCCGCTCGCCGACCGCTTGCGCCCGCAGAAGCTCGATGAAGTCGTCGGGCAGGACCATCTGCTCGGGCCAGACGGCGTGCTCACCCGCATGCTGGGAACGCGCTCGCTCGGCTCGATGATCTTCTGGGGCCCGCCGGGTACCGGCAAGACCACCGTAGCGCGCCTCCTGGCACAGGCGACCGACCTGCATTTCGAGCAGATTTCGGCGATCTTCACGGGTGTCGCGGACCTCAAGAAAGTGTTCGAGCAGGCGCGTGCGCGGCGCGAGAGCGGGCAGGGCACGCTTTTGTTCGTCGACGAGATCCATCGCTTCAATCGCGCGCAGCAGGATTCGTTTCTGCCCGTCATGGAGGACGGCACGATCGTCCTCGTGGGCGCGACCACCGATAACCCGTCCTTCGAGCTGAACGCGCCGCTCTTGTCGCGCGCGCGGGTGCTGGTGTTCCGCTCGCTCGACGCCGAGGCGATTGGCAAGCTGCTCGCCCGCGCCGAGGCCGTCGAGGACAAGCCGCTGCCGCTTGACGCCGAGGCGCGCGAGACGCTGGTCAGCATGGCCG
>JAEZEY010000408.1 GCA_023432845.1 Pseudomonadota bacterium | reverse complement strand
CTACCTCACCTGCAGCCCCCTCAAATACTCCACAATCCCCTTGATCGTCTGCGCGGCGTCGCCGCCGGTGGCGGAGAGGTCGCGGCCCCAGACCGGCATCGCGTAGCTGCCGTGCGCGCGCAGAGTCTTGCGGCCGTCGATCACCCTGCGCAGTACGGCTTCGGGAAAAACGCCGTCGTTGTTTCTTGCAAGCAGGCGCAGATCGGGGACGCCGCCAATCAGAGCGGAAGCGACCGGGCCATCACCGGCGCCGCTTTCGCCGTGGCAGCTCGCGCAATAGAGCCGGTACATGTTGCCGCCATTTGTATCGTCGTCGGCGAAAGCCGGCGATACGGCCAGCGCAGCGGCAATCGCAATTCCGAGGACCGGAGCCTTGAACGTCATGGCGCTCTCCTCCTTGATCGCAAGCGATGAAGGATAGAGGCCGACGATTCTTGTTATTTGAGGTGCATCAAACCGGCACCGCTAAGGAAGATCGGCTACCGATATAAACAAAAGCCGCGACCGCCGGCCGCGCCGTTTCGGCACGTCGACAGATCGCGGCTCAGTGATTGATCAGAAGCGCCTCAGGCGTTGGCGATTTTCTTCGCCTTCGCCGGCTTGCTCAGCTTGGCGGCTTTCTCGCGTTTAGCCTGTTGCTGTTCCTGCGCCTCGCGTTCGAGGCGCAGCGCGCGCAGCCGCGGAATGCGATCGATCGCTTCCTGCTGCGCAGCCCAGTATTCCTTGGACGCCTTCTGTCCTTCGATTTCGCGCACGCGCGCACGGAAATTGGTTTCTGCGCGCTTCTTGGCGCGCTCGGCATCGGTCAGTGTTTGGGTCATGATTATATAACGGCCCAGCTTCCCTAAGGTTCCATAGCAACTCCAGGGCATTTAATGGCTCGCTATCGCCTGACAAGCCCACAATCCGGCCCTTGTTGACTTTGCGGCACAAACAGCGTACGGGTGGCGTGTTGAAACAAGATCTTTTAGTTGTGCTTTCGCCTCCGCACCTCGGAGCGGACCATCCCTGAAAATCAACCCTGTTTCGATCGCCCGGGCATCGAATGCCCAGGGCGCACAATGACGTGTATCAAACATCTGAAGGAACTTGCCTGATGGCAACCGGAACCGTGAAATTCTTCAACTCCCAAAAGGGCTTTGGCTTCATCACCCCGACCGACGGCTCGAAGGATGTGTTCGTGCACATCTCCGCCGTCGAGCGCGCCGGCATGAGCACCCTGATGGAAGGTCAGAAGGTGTCGTACGAAGTCGTCACCGAGCGTGGCAAGCAGGCCGCTGGCAATCTGCAGAACGCCTAAGGCGATCGCAGAGAACGTCCGGCCCTCAGGGGCCGGACGTTTTTTTATACCTTTCTGACGCCGACCTGAGGGACCCCATGCCGCACAAATATCCCGTCGGAGCGTCGGTCTATTTCGAAGCCGGAATCCACGCCGGCGGCGCACGCGGCCTGTGCAAGGTCGTACGCCACATGCCGGTCGAGCGCGACAACCGCATTCTCTATCGCATCAAGAGTCCGACCGAGAATTTCGAGCGCACTGTCGAGGAAGACAATCTGCAAAAGGATTGAGCCCAAGGCTCTCCAGATGAGACTCTCGTGACGTTGTGCGACGCGGCCGCCATCGTCTCGCCTCACCATCCATTCTACACTCCCTCTCGCCGGGAGTGAGACACATGAATACCAACCTGTCCTCCACGGAGTTGCGGCATTGGGCGGCGCAGTGCGACGCCCGCCGCAAGGATCCGATGATCAGCGGTGATGAGCACGAGCGTCTGACGAAGATGCGCGATGGCCTGCTCGCGCTTGCCGAGACCCAGGACTGGCTCGACGGCACGGCCATGAAGAAAGCCGGTTAGTTGCGGTCAGCCACGACGTGATGCTGCGCCCTAAACATTTGCGTACAAACAAATAGCGTTCAGTTTCTCCATTACCGCTCGTGGTGGTTCATAAACCACCCTTATGAAACACGCTTGCGACCGAACCCGAATCGACCGCAAAGTTTCATCGCCTCTTCAAGCCTGCATCGCTAGCGTCGAGCATCCAGGCCGGGCCGATCCTTCTACCGACGCATGCTTTGAGTGGAGCATCGCGTGTCCGGGCGCCTCACCCGCCCGGATCGCCAACAACAAAGAAGGGGGCCGCCATGCATCAGTTGATGCGCGCGCTTGCGCAGAACATAGACCAATCGCTTTATACCGCGCGCGAACTCAAGCTCGACACGGTCGAGCAATTGCTGTCGATGGCGAGCCTCGAATTGTCGACGCGACTGCAGATCATCGACAGCGAATCTCATCCCCGGCCGCAGCGCACCATATGAACGGTGGCGGTCTTTCCTTCTTGTTAACCAAATCAAGGCACATCGGAATCTCCGGGTTTGGAGGATCCTGTAATGCTTCTCAACGAAGAGACGTGTCCCGTACCTGAATCGTTGCTGGGTCAACTCTATCGCGTCACGCCGCAGGGCCTGCCGGCCTTGATCGACGCGGTGCCGGCCAATACGCGCGCCATGCTCGCCGTGTATTGCTATCGGCGCTCGCATCTGGCGTCGCTCGGCGTCGCCATCGCCGCCTCCTGCGAGGAGGATGATCTCGCCGAGCACGGCGGCAATCTCGGCTCCGACCTGTTCGCCAAATCCCGCAAGGGCCCGAAGGTCGCGGAGGCCCTGCCCTCGCAGCGCAAGAAGATCACGCTCTCGACCGGACCGATCCGGCAATTGCCGCCGCTCGAGGATATCGAGGACTGAGCCCACGACCGCGTGCGGTCGTGACAGCGCAATGACGGGGCCGGCGCCGCGCGCCGGGCGTTCTTTATGACGCATAGCCGGCCTTTCTTTGTGACCCATAAATGCCGGCGCCGCCG
>JAEZEY010000362.1 GCA_023432845.1 Pseudomonadota bacterium | reverse complement strand
GTTTTCGACCTTACGGAGAATGTCTTTGGTCGCGGCGTTCATGAATGCATCTCTCTACTCCGCCGCCGCCATCACACCCTTCGGCGTCACCATCGTGACGATGGCGCCCTCGCTATCGTCGATGAATTGCGGATCGCGCTTCAAGCTTTCGAAATCGCGCGGGCTCGGGATCGCGTCACCGTCGGCGCGCATCGCGGCGAAATGGCCGGCCAGCGCTTCGCCGGCATTGGCCACCGCTTCCTCGAACGTGTCGCCGGCCGAGACACAGCCGGGCACGTCGGGAAAGCTCACGCCGTAGCTCGTCCCCTCGTCCTTGTGCACCAGTGCGATGTATCGAGCCATGCCTATCGCGGTTCCTTCAAACCCGCTTGCCGATAGATCGACCTCACGGTCTTCGGATGCAAGTCCCGGCGCGGATGCGGCACGGTGACCTTGCCCGGTTTCAGCGCATGCTTGAAGTGATGGTGGCTGCCGCTCGCGCCGATGAAGAACCAGCCGTCCGCTTCAAGCTCGCGAATGATATCACGCGAATCCCGCCCCACCGAATGCCCCTTCCTGCAACCAAGCGTTGCACAGGACATCCGGCGCCGCAACCGTCATCCCCCCGCCCCATTCGCCGTCCACGCTTCGGCACATGAACGCGCCGATCCCCTGGAATTACGACCGCGCCGAGACCATCGCCGACGCGGTCGTGCACGGCCTCGGCATTGCGCTCGCCGTGGCCGGCGGCGCGGCGCTGATGATCGTCGCGGCTTCTCACGCCAATGTCTCGCAGGTCACCGCGGTGGCGATCTACATCGCGGGCCTTGCCGCCATGATCGGCTTTTCCGCCGCCTACAATCTGTGGCCGCTGACGCCGGTCAAATGGTGGCTGCGGCGGCTCGATCATTCGGCCATCTATCTCCTGATCGCCGCGACCTACACCGCCTTCGTGCTGCCGATGAACGGCACGGCGGCCGACCTGATCCTCGCCGTGCAGTGGCTCTCGGCGGCGGCGGGCATCGCGCTAAAACTATTCTTCCCCGGCCGCTTCGACCGCGCCGCGATCGCGCTCTATCTGGTGATGGGCTGGAGCGGCCTGTTCGTGATCGGGCCGATGGCCGCGGCGCTGGCGCCGGTGACCCTGGTGCTGATCGCGGCCGGCGGCGTTCTCTATTCCGCCGGCGTCATCTTCCATGTCTGGGAGAGCCTGCGCTTCCAGAACGCGATCTGGCACGGCTTCGTGCTGTCGGCCGCCGCCTGCCACTATGGCGCGGTGCTGACCTCGGTGGTGTGAGGCGGCCGGCACATAGCCACCCTGCCGCAATGGCGCTGGATCGGCCGCAGCCGCCGGGATAAGTCTGGGCGCTGCCGGGAAGACACGCCGCATGACCCCATTGACGCAAGCGCCGCCGAGCGCGCCCGCCTCGCCGCTGCGCATGATCGGCGCGGTGTGCGCCGCGCATTTCGTGTCGCACTACTACATCATCATCCTGGCGCCGCTGCTGCCCTTCGTGCGCGCCGATTACGGCGTCAGCTACACCGAGATCGGCCTCGCGCTCACCGCCTTCAATGTCGTCTCGACGCTGCTGCAGACGCCGGCCGGCTTTCTCATCGACCGGCTCGGCGCGCGGATGCTGCTGGCCGCGGGGCTGGCGACCGGCGGCGTCGCCTATGTGCTCGCCGGGCTGGTGCCGTCGTTCTGGTTCATGGTGGCGATGTTCGCGCTGTCGGGCGTCGGCAACACCGTCTATCACCCGGCCAATTACTCGCTGCTGTCGCAGCATGTGCGGGGCTCGCGCATCGGCCAGGCCTTCTCGGTGCACACCTTTGCCGGCATGCTCGGCTCGGCGGTGGCGCCGCCGACCTTGCTGCTGATGCAGAGCGTGTGGGGCTGGCGCGGCGCCTTCATCGGCGCCGGGATCATAGGCTTTGTCGTCGCCGCCGCGGTGCTGATGGTGCGCGAACCCGTCGCCGGCGCCGCGCCGCCGGCACCGGCGAAACGGACGGCGGCGGATGACGGCGAACCCGCGGGCTGGGCCTTGCTGCTGTCGCCGCCGATCCTGCTCAACCTCGTGTTCTTTATCCTGCTCGCCTTCATGAACAGCGGCATCAACAACTATTCGGTGGCCGCGCTCGGGCTCCTCTACGGCACGCCGGTGGCGGTCGCCAACACCGCGCTCACCGCCTCGCTGCTGCTCACCGCGATCGGCGTGCTCGCCGGCGGCCTGGTGGTGACGCGCACCGCGCTGCATGCGGCGGTGGCCGCGCTCGGCATCGCCGGCATGGTGGTGACGGCGGGGCTGATCGCGGCCATCGACTTCGGCACCCTGGCGCTGATCGCGGTGATGGCGGCGTTCGGCTTCTGCTCGGGCGTGATCGCGCCGTCGCGCGACATGATCGTGCGCGCCGCCACGCCGGAAGGCTCGTTCGGCAAGGTGTTCGGTTTCGTCACCACCGGCTTCAACCTCGGCGGCATCGTCGCGCCGATCATTTTCGGTGCGCTGCTGGACGCCGGTCAGCCCCGGCTGGTGTTCGTCGCCGTGGCGGCCGTCGCCCTGATCGCCATCCTGACCGTGATCACGCTGCCAAAACGCTCCCGGCAGGCCGCCTAAGCCCCTGACAAGACTGGCTTAAGGATTTTGCATTTCGGCCCCCGGGCGGGCTTGTCAAATCGGCCGAATTGTCCCATGTGAAGGCGCGGCGCGCGGGCTCCCTGCCCGCTGGCGGCCTCTCAAAAGGCCCCGCCCGCCCCTGCTGGGGAATGGTGTAACGGTAGCACAACAGACTCTGACTCTGTTTGTCTAGGTTCGAATCCTAGTTCCCCAGCCAGCTCGTCAAGCCCTTCACATCAGGCACTTCGTCGATCGCCGCCGGAAATGGCGTTGTGACTATGCGGCGGTGTTCTCGTTCGCGGGAACATCCTCACGCTTCGGCGGCTCGATGACCAAGACGGGCACCCGGCGTGCGTAGGCGATGATAGACGCCACGGAATCGTCGAAGGCGCCGCGGGTCATGACGATGAGCCGCTCCTGGACATAGCGGAATGCCTGAGTGCAGGTAGCCGGATCGGGAAAGGCGGTCTTGGCCGCCGTGAATTGCTCGACCTTGAGCGCGGTCTCCCCGCCGGAAAGAAGTGCGGTATCGATGCTGTTCTGATGATGGTCGGCATCGATGATCACCAGCTCTTCCTTGGCCGTCATTGCGAGCGCCGCAGCGGCATGAATGCTTGGATCGTCCGGCATGGCCGCGATGGCGACGATGGGCCCCTTGCTGCGGACGATGTGTTGCGGCACCAACAGCACGGCCGAGGTGGATTTGAATGCCGCTTCGGTAAGCCATGCGAATTGCGGGCTCGCCCGTTCCGCCGGACTAGCCGGCTCCATGACCGCAAAAATATCACCGCTGCGCGAGATCGCCGCGATGCTCTCGGCTAGCCGGCCGTGCATCACTTCAAACCGCGCCGTGGTCGACAACTGCTTCGCGGCGGCATCGAACATCCGTTCCAGCCCCCGTGCGGCAAGCTCCAGATCGCGCGACATCTGCTCCAGACCGATCGGCTGCCAGCCGGCCGACAGCCCCCGCAACTCCTTCGCAAAGGGTAGCCCGGCGAGATCGCGCAAGGCGCGATCCTGCAGACAAAGCC
>JAEZEY010000380.1 GCA_023432845.1 Pseudomonadota bacterium | reverse complement strand
TCTGCCCAGTCGATCACGATGACCGGCTGACTGCCACGCAACAGCCAACGCGCCATCTCGCGCTGGAGTGGCTCACGCTCTGCCTGCAGGTGCGGATTGCCCAGGAGCCGGTCAAATGCCTTGAGCGGCGGCCTCACGCGTTCCGCATCGGGCCAGGAGCGCGCCACGTCCGTCAGGGTCAGCCTGCGCCTGTGAAGCAGTGCCTCTACCGCTCGTAACAACGTGCGTTGGCGGAGCGAATGCATGCGCGCAAGTGATCGGGAAGGCACTTCTGCAATACTCGGCTAGCGCGCATGGCGGTCAGTTCTTCTTTGGCTTAGACACCTTGAAGACTGCGCCATGCGCGCACCCGTTTCCAGTCAGCCCGCTCGTAACAGGCTGACAACGCAACAGAAAACGTGGGGAAACCTTAGTGTCAGGGACAGTTACCACCTTCTCCAGCGGAATGTTCCTGACCCCTTAGTATCTAGCACTTGGGCTGTGCTCTCAGAATATAATCTTTGCGTCGATTCTGGATTTCTCTTTGAAGTAATCGCCCGTAGCTTGACGGCTCGATCGAACCTTGCTCGCTCGTCAGCTCCATTCGACGCCAAGCGCTCGAGCAGTGTTGATTCCAACCTCCCCGTCTACTACGAGCTTCTTCTTCATCTGAAACCCCCGTACCGCCGCTGCTGTCTGTCGACCGTAGATCCCATCAATCGGTCCTGGGTTAAAGCCGGATGTGAGCAGCGCCCGCTGGGCGCGCCGTACGAGCTCGCCTTGCATTGGAGGTGTCTTTACGCGCAGGACTATGCCCGGGGGCTTGATCGGACGAGGAATACGTGGGATTTGGACCTCGATGCCCGGTACGAGGATTCCGAAGTCCCACCGTCGGCCGTCGACCCGATGTTCGATAACGCCGGTGCGGGTGGAATGGGCCTCTACTGTGTTGCCATTCCCAGTGCTGATCGCCACGTGCCCTATGGCGCTGCCCGGCAAACGAAGCAGGAACGCTCCCGGGGTGGCTGCCGCTTGACCCACGCTAATGACGCAGCGCTTCTTACGTGCGTCTTCTCCCCAGAAGCCCGTATAAGCGTCCGCTTCATCTGGACTTCCGGTCACGGGGCGGCATCCAAAGAGCTGTCGAGTGACCTGATACACGCACCAGGACGTGAACTCCGCACAGTCCCACGGACCTTGCCAGTGCGGATTTCCTTTAGGAGCGACCGCGCCGAACCGATACTCTTCGCCGATATGTTCGCGTGCAAGATTTAGCAGTTGCGCTGCGGTTGCCATGTACTTCTCCTAGAGAACTACAGCGAATCCCTTGACAAGGGCGAGTTCGATCACATCGAACATGGCATTCGCCGCGTCCTGAGCAGCCTTCTTGGTTAGTACCTGGATCGCGAGGAACTCGGCACGGATTAGTTCGCGCTCCTCGTCCAGTTCACCTAGAAGCGTTTCCTCGTCAAGGTCTCCGGCGGCCCAAGCGATCATCAGCAGTCCCATGCGCCGCTCCCTGGCAGCCGAGATCTTGCGAACGTACGCTTGGGCGGTGGGTCCCTTCGTTCTGACCGCATCCGAGGCCGCCGTAAGCGCTTGGCTCCACACGTCTTCCCATGCGATGGCCATGTCGGCTCCTGTGCCTACTTCTTGGATTTTTCCGCGAACATCGCGGCATAGAACCAATCCTCGAACTGCTGACGGTCGAGGGCGATCCTGGTGTCTGGGTACGGGTCGTTGCGCTGTCCAGGATCGGCGCTTCTACCTTTGTGAAGTGTCCGTTCGCGCTCCCAAGCCTTGGTCAACGCTTCTGCAATGGATGCCGACTCTTCGTTGAGTTGGCGAACGCCTTGACGGAGTGCGAACGTGCGGAGGTCGGTTGAGATGCTGCTCCAATCCTGCTGGAACGCCTCGTATGTGCGTTGCTCGGAAGGCGTCTCAGCCAGCCGGTCATAGAATTGATCGACCTCTTGGTAAGTGCCGAGAAGTTGGTCGATGCTTGCGCTGTCGTAGTCTGATACCAGCTTGATGCTGCATCCGGCTAGGAACATGGCCAATAGCACGGAGGCGCAGAGATGATGCAGTGCCGTGGGGCAATGTTGGGGGATTACCGAACGCATTCCGGACGCCTCCTTGTCAACACGGGTCGGCGGCAGTAGTTCCACTTGGGCCACTATCGTGAAGTACGAACTCTGGGTAGTGGGACGGTCATTCTCTGGCCGGACTCAGGGACGGTTTCCGACGAACGGTCTACTGTGGAAAGAGGGTCACCATTACGCCGCCAGTGTCGATAGGCCCGCACAAGCTCCTCCCGGTTCCGGGCCGGAAGTTCGATGGCTGACTGGTCCATCGTCTCCGGTCGCGTTCCGACGCGAGGCAGATCCACCGCCTCCGTCACCCCTTCTGGATCTAGCAGCTACTGCCGCCCACACCATTGGCGCCCAACACTCACTCGGTTGTCCGTCGCATCGTCCACAGGCTTAAGCGCCTCAGATTCACGGTCTCGAAGACCACCTGTGCTGGCTCGAACGACAGGCGATGGAGAAAGGTGCACGGCCAGTCCTCTTCAGATTGCGTGGTTCTGCCAGACACCTGTAACAACATGCTGGCCGTGCGGGTCAGGCAAAGGCGCGGTGCACCTCGAACCGGCCACCGTCGCGCATGAGATGGAATCCTGCGCGCGCGAGTTTGTGCGCGACAGCCTTGAGCGCAACCATCCGCGGCTTGCGCGCAGCGTTGCGCTGATACCAGGTCTTTACAGGTGGTGAGAACCGGATTGCGAAGTTGGCCGCTTCGATCCATGCCCACGCCAGGTAGCGGTTTCCGCATTTGCGATTGCCGGTGCCCTTGCGCTTGCCGTTGGAGACCTTGTCCGCCGGCAACAGCCGGCAGTATGAGGTGTACTGACCGACGTGACCGAAGCGAGCGCTCGACCTGCCCACTCTCGAGCTCGACCGTCAGACCAAGGATGATCCCGACACCCGGAATTGTACGCAGCGCCGCCAGATCCTCGCGCTGGCGGGTGTCCTTGGCGAGCCAGCCCTCAATCGCATGGATGCGTTGTTGCAGCGACAACCAGCATTGCAGCAGGTTGGCAACGGCGAAAGGCTCTTCGGGATCGGTGAAGGTGTCGGCCAGCTGCTGACGGGTGATGTGCCGGAACGCGTTGGCCGATAGCCGCTTTCCGGTTGCGCGCGCCCAGTAGCCTTGTACCAACTGCTGGACCAGCAGCATCCGGCGCCGGAGCAGGTCGCGCAGGCCGCGCTGTGCTCTGGGGTAGATGTAGGCGGTCGGCAGCAGGCCAAGTCGCATCAGGTTGGCCAGGTGCCGGTGTCAAGCGACACCCAGTTTCACGCATTAGCGCGACACCCAGCTTCACGCAACCCGAGTCGGGTTGAGGCCTCCTCCAGCTAGGAGTGGACATCGGCGAGGCCTACATTAAGCCGCACCGCGGGTTAACAAAGTAAGTGCAACACGGGCCGCCCGAGAATGGGAAAAAGGTGTCAGGGACAATATCCGAGACCCGATGAGGCGTTCCCTGACGCAGCGGTGCGCCGCGGTCTGATCGAAGCGGGCGGCGCATCGCACGAGGCTTGGGCATGGCCCGGCAACCGCGTTTCGACCTCGCAGGCATCCCGCAACACATCTTGCAGCGCGGCAACAACCGGCTGCCGTGTTGCCTGGACGACGAGGACCGGCAGCGGTACCTGTAGTGCCTGCGGCAGGGCCTGACGAGATTCGACTGCCAGCTGCATGCCTGCGTGCTGATGAGCAACCACGTGCATCTGCTGCTGACACCCCGTGCCACCGGTGCGGTGTCGCGTCTGATGCACACCTTCGCGCGCAACTACACGGG
>JAEZEY010000278.1 GCA_023432845.1 Pseudomonadota bacterium | reverse complement strand
ACTTCGCATTGATGAAATGGCAGACATCAAGGCGCGACCGGCGGCGAGCCGATCGGTCGGTCTTTCTGCTATTGACAGCGCGTTGAGGCAATCCGACCCTTATCCAGGGGCACTCCGCCCCAAGAGCTTGGGGTCATGCCAGACGTATCGACGCCCGCCTCGCCGGCCGACGATTTGTCGGCCTATCAAGGCCATCGCGACCGGATCGCTGCGGATAGCCCCATCAGCGTCGAATTGGCCGCCTTCATGCAAAGCGGAATCAGCGTGACGCTGGCCGTCGTCACGGCCGACCTGCGGCCGATCGCCGGGTTTGCCCTGGCGTGTCGGATCGATGAGGCTGGCACTGTTCGCGTGCTGCTGCGTAAACCGGCGAATGTCGGGCTCTTAAGCGTTGTCGCCCAGGGCGGTCCGATCGCCATGACAGTGAGCCGTCCGCAGGACCATCGATCGATCCAGATCAAGGCGCCGGCCGCACGCATCGCTGCGGTCCGCTCCGACGACCTGCCCGAGGTCGCGCGGCAAACCGCCGGCATGCGCGCCCAGTTGATCGGCTGCGCCTTCGACCCGGCTCTGGCCGCCGCCTATGTTTCATACGAGCCGGATGAAGTTATCGCCCTCGAGCTCAAACCGGAACGCATCTTCGTCCAGACGCCGGGCCCCGGTGCCGGCAGCGAGCTTGCGCGATGACGACGGTGACGCTCGATGTACTGCGCCGGTCGCTCGAAGGCGTCATGCCGTCGGTACTGGCCACCTGCGGCCCGGATGGCACCCCCAACGTCTCCATGATTTCGCAGGTCCACTATGTCGACCGCGATCACGTTGCCCTGTCGTATCAGTTCTTCAACAAGACGCGGCACAATCTTCTGGCCACCCGCTGCGCTTCGGTCACGATCATCGATCCCGTGACCTTCGCGCGGCATCGGCTTGCGCTCGACTATATCGAGACCCGCACCGAAGGCCCGCTATTCGAAAGCATGAAGGCCAAGCTCGCGGGCATCGCCTCGCATGCCGGCATGAGCGGCGTGTTCCGGTTGCTGGGATCGGATGTCTTTCGCGTGCGCACGATCGAACTCATTCCTTCGCTCACAGTGCCGGAGCCAGCGCCGGTATGCGATCTCTTGTCGGAGGTGCGCGGAAGCTGCGCCGACCTGTCGCGTGCGGGTGAACTCGGTGAGCTTCTGGATCTGACACTTGACTGCCTCGACCGCCGCTTCGGCGTTCGGCACAGCATGGCATTGATGCTCGACCCGGATACGCAGCGACTCTACACGCTCGCCTCCCGCGGCTATGCGCGCTCGGGCGTCGGCTCGGAAGTTGCGCTCGGTGAGGGCGTCATCGGCGTGGCAGCGCGCGAGCGCACGCCGATCCGCATCGGCCACATGACCTCCGAGTATCGCTACGGCACCGCGGTGCGCGATAACGCCCGACGCGTTGGCATGGACGAAGGTCAGGCGACCGAGATTCCCTTTCCGGGGCTTGCCTCTCCCTCAAGCCAGATCGCGGTGCCGATCCCGGGTGGCGAGCGAACCCTGGGTGTGCTGTTCGCCGAGAGCGAGCAGACGATGCGGTTTGGCTATGACGATGAAGACGCGCTCGCGCTGATCGCCGCCCATCTGGGCATGCTCATCATGCTGCTGCCGCCGGACGATGCCGCGGCGCAACCGCCGCCGGCGGAGCCGGGCGAGTCACCATCCCACGCGGCGGTGATCGTGCGCCACTACGCCTGCGACGACAGCGTATTCCTCGACCACGATTACCTGATCAAGGGCGTGGCCGGCGCCATTCTGTGGCGGCTCCTCCACGAATTCACCAAGAGCGGCCGCACCGATTTCACAACACGTGAATTGCGGCTCGACCGGTCGTTGCGCCTGCCGGAATTCGCCGAGAACCTCGATGCCCGGCTCGTTCTCCTGCGTAAGCGGCTGGACGAGCGAGGTGCCTGCATCCGCATCGAGAAATGCGGCCGGGGCCGCTTTCGACTCCTGGTCAACGCGAGTCTGGTTCTGGAAGAGATCAGCGAAGAGCCGGCCGCGCCAGGTTAGCAGGCTGGAGGAGGTGTCCCGGCGGAAGCTCGCTCGCGTCCCACCGCTGGCGCCCCCGCCTAGGCCGGCCCCGGAGCCCAACTAGGTATTTCCACCGAATTGGCGATCCGCAAGGCGCTGCCATATTTGCGGTATGAGCCTTCAGGAGCACGACCCCTCCCATCCATCTGCGCAGAGCTGCTGCGGTGCGCAGATGAGATTGGTCCGGATCGATCCGAAAGTGAGCAGCTTTCCGGAGCTGCGCACCTTCCGCTGCGAAGTCTGCGGAGACGTCAGAACAGTCGAGGCCGGGCCGTCGATCTCGCAGTGATGTGGCAAGACCGGCCTCACGCCGGCGGGTCGTAACCCGGCGCCTTGAAGATGGTGTCGAGCTTGGCCGCAATTTCGGGCCGGTAAACCTGCGCTCCCCAGTCCTCCGGCTTGACGTCCTCGATACCCACCGAGATCGATTTCTCACTCGCCCCGAGGGTCTCGATCATGGCCCTGGTCAGGGCCTCGGCGAGCCGCACTTTGTCGGCGTCGGAACGCCCGGCGTACATTTTCATCGCGATATGGGGCATGGTTCTTGTCCTCGTTGCGGGCGCCAACTATATTCGGAATAATCCCTTTAGTCGCAAGGCATTAACTACGCCACCAGCGGTAGCCGCCCAGGTTCCGATATGTCGCGCGGGACACTGGATTGCCGCAGTTTTATGACTATATATAGAGTATTCAAATCCCTGCCGGTTTGCCCGTTTGGACCGGCTGTTCTGGAGACATCATGAAGACTATCGATTTTTCCGCGCCGGCGGAGTTGTTTCCGTCGCGTAACCGCAAGGTCGCGAGCAAGGTTCGCTACCGCCGCTTCGACAAGGCGTCGGAAGCCATCCGCTTCGCGGTCGAGGAGTTGCCGGAAGCCCAGCTGCTCGGCGCCTATATCGAAATCAATGAGGCCCGCCTGAGCCACCAGGACATCAAGGCTCTCTACGAGAGCGAGGCCTATCCGCTCAAGCGCGCGGCCAACGCCTGATCGCGCGACCTACCGCACTTATAAACAATGCAAGAAATCGCCCGGCCATCGCGCCGGGCGTTTTCTTTTCCAAGGTTCCGATGCACCGCCCCTGAGCGCACGGGACTGCCTCCAAATTGATTAAAAACAATTCATCGGCGCCCGGCGCAGGATGAGCGCCGGCGCGGCGTTTAATTGGGTAGATGCAGACTACCGCGACGCAAAATGCCACCCCGATCACGCGCTTTCACCGTTCCGTGAAAGAGGGCGCGGAACCGTCCGTCAGCCCTTACGTTAATGGAACACGGATTTGAACCTTTTCGCCGGGCCGCGCCACTCATAGGCGGAGTACCTGGAGGACGATGAGATGAACTGGTCGATGTACACGGCCGATCGCACCACCCACCTCAAGATCGTGGTGGTTGGCCTTTTTGCAGCGCTGGTGATCGCCGTCATCGGTATCTCGGCGACGCAACTTAATCTCGGCACGGACGTTATGACAGCCAAGGGCCCGCAGGTTTTCAAGGCCGGCGGGCCGGTGGTGATGACCGTGCGCGAAGGCACGCTGATCCGCTGACAGGGCGACTGGCTTTCTGACTGGACGACGACGACTACTGATGTGTGACGACTGAGACTACCGACTGAACCTCCCCCAAGACTGGACGCGCCGCTTAGCCGGCGCGTTTTTTTTGCGCTGAGGTGATGGTTCCGACGCGGCGAATGATCGCGCCGGGGCAAGGCCTGCGGCCTTGAAACGCCGGGCAAAAGCCGCAGGGTGGTAACAAGACGCGAATCAGCCCGGGACCGTTCATGCTGCTGCGCCGCCTTGTCACTGCCGCCCTGCTCTCACCGCTCGCCGTGATGCTGCCGGCCTGCACCGGCGGTTTGCCGACCGGCTCCAGCGTCGCCGTCGCCAGCGACTACGAGGCGAAGCTTGCGGCCTGGGAAGCCGCGCGCCGGCCCTATGAGGCCGCGGCCACGGCCTATTGGGATGCCGTCAGCGAGAAGCGCCGCATCCGCAATGCCAAGCGCCGCAGCAACGCCCCGATCCTGCTCGACGACTATGTGCTGGAGCAGCCGCCGGTCTATTCCGGCCCGCCGCGCCCGGTCGATCCGAATGCGCCGCCGGGACCCAAGCCGGGCGAGCCGCCCCCGATCCCCGTCATCGCCGACTTCCTGCGCCACGCCAAGACGCAGTTCGGCTTCATACCGGACCAGCCCGCGAACGATCTTGAATTCAAGCGTGCCTATGCCCGCTTCGCGCGCGCCGCGGGCCTGACCCGCGAGCAGATCGTCGGCGTCTATGCTTTCGAGACTGGCGGCAACGGCACCTACGATACCCAGGCCGGTGTGACGCCAAAGCGCGCCACCGCGATCTCGCCGGCGGTCGGTTACAACCAGATGCTGTCGACCAATTCGGTGTCGATGCTGGCCGAACATGCCGACATCGTGCTCGCTGCGCTGCGCCGCAAGGAGAGAACGCTGCAGGGCGACGCCAGGCGCGCCATGGTCCGCAAGATCGAGGCGGTCAAGCGCATGATCGCCTACGCCAAGTCGGTGCCGGGCAAGTGGAGCGAATACGACAAGCTCGCCAAGCAGACGCCGGGCGGCATGGGCATCCACGCCATCGTGCTCGACATCGACATCGGCCCGGTGGTGCAGACGCAGAAGCTGCTCAACTCGGTGCTGTTCGCGCGCATGAAGGGCTATCACAAGCCGCTCACCGCGCCCGAGCTCGAACTGATGAACCTCACTGGCGACTCAACCGGCCTCGACATGGTGACCATGCCGGCGGAATTCCGCACCAGGGTGCCGACCTCGAACTTCTTCCAGCGCAACGGCTACGAACGCAATCCGGTGGCGCGGCGCACCGGCGTGGTCGGCAATCTCATCGCCGACATCGACAGCAAGATGCAGCGCGGCGCGCAGGCGGCCGGGTCGAAGGAATTGGCGGCGGCGGCGAATTGAAAACTTTCCCCGAATCTCAATCCAGTAGCACCCGCGGCAACCAGATCGAGATCGCCGGAACGTAGGTCACCAGCATCAGCGCGACGAACATGGCGACATAGAACGGCCAGATCTTTCGCGTCACCTGTTCGATTGATAATTTGGCCACCGCGCAGCCGACGAATAACACCGATCCGACAGGCGGCGTCACCAGGCCGATGCCGAGATTGACCAGCATGATGATGCCGAAATGCACCGGATCGACGCCGAAGCTGGTGACCACCGGCAACAGGATCGGCGTGCAGATCAGGATCAGTGGCGCCATGTCCATCAGCGTGCCGAGGCACAAGAGCAGGATGTTGATCAGAAACAGGATGACGTATTTGTTGTCGGAAACGGTGAGGAAGAACGCCGTCACCTTCCCCGGCAATTGCGCCAGCGCCATGATGTAGCCGAAGCTCGAGGCGAAGGCGATCAGCATCATGACGAGGCCGACCGTCTTCATCGTGCGGTGCACGAGCAGATGCAGGTCGCGCCAGCGATAGTCGCGGTAGACGAACATGGTGACGAGGAAGGCCCAGACGCAGGCCACAGCGGCAGCCTCGGTCGCGGTGAAGATGCCGCCGAGAATGCCACCGGTGATGATGACCATGGTCATCAGACCCCACAGCGCTTCGCCGGCCGCCTTGATGGCGTCGCGGAACGGCACCACCTCGCCCTTGGGGTAGTTATTCTTGTAGGCCATGATCAGCACGAGGCTGGCGAGCGACAGGCCCAGCAGCAGGCCGGGGAAGAATCCGGCGACCAGTAGGTGGCCGATCGACACCGAGCCGCCGACCGCCAGCGAATAGATCACCGCGTTGTGGCTCGGCGGAATGAGGATGGCCTGCACCGAGCCGCAGATGGTGACGTTGGTGGCGAAGACGCGCGAGTAGCCGGCCTTCTCCATCTGCGGGATCATCACCGAGCCGATCGACGACGTGTCGGCGACCGACGAGCCGGAGATGCAGCCGAACAGACTGGATGCGCAGATATTGACCAGCGCCAGGCCGCCGCGGATGAAACCGACGAAGACATTGGCAAAGGCGATCAGGCGCCGCGCCATACCGCCTTCGGCCATGATGGCGCCGGCCAGCACGAAGAAGGGAATGGCCAGAAGCGAAAACTTGCTGATGCCATCCGAGATTTTCAGCATCACCGCTTCGAGTGGAATATCGATCCACAGCGCGCCGGCAATCGCGGCGGCGCCGAGCGCATAGGCAACCGGCACGCCGATCGCGATCAGGAGGAAAAGACTGCCGAGCAGAATAAGGGCGTCCACGTGTCTCTCCCGGCTCTCAATCGGCGCTGATCGGTTCGCGATGAACAACAGAATGCCTGCCCGGCGGGCCGATCCACACCTGCTCAATGATGAAAAGCAGCGTGATGAACCCGCCGACCGGGATCGGCAGATAGGTGACGCCAACCGAGAGGAACGGAAACTCGGCGATCGTATTGTTCCAGGTCACATCGACCAGCTTGATGCCCCAGATGACGGCGAACAGGCTGATCGCGGCCATGACCAGATCGCGGGCATGGTGCGACATCCGGCCCGCCGGCGCCGGCAGCGCATCGGCCACCATGGTCACGGCGATGTGGACGCCCGCCCGGTAGCAGGCGGCGCCTCCGATGAAAGTGAAGAGAATGACGAGCAGGACCGCCAGCGGCTCGGGCCAGGAGGAGGCACTGTTGAGCACGTAACGCGTGAAAACGCCGTAAGGAATGATCAGGGTCACGATGACCAGGCACAGCCCCGCCACCGTCGCGCAGATGACATACAACGCTTCCATCGCCGCCGCATAAGCCGCTTTCATG
>JAEZEY010000268.1 GCA_023432845.1 Pseudomonadota bacterium | reverse complement strand
GACCTTGGCCGGAGTGGCGGATAAAGGATTTTACCGATGGCAACTATTACCGCACAGATGGTCAAGGAACTGCGCGAGTCGACCGGCGCCGGCATGATGGATTGCAAGGCCGCGCTGAACGAGACCGCGGGCGACATGGCGCAGGCCCAGGACTGGCTACGCAAGAAAGGCCTGTCGAAGGCCGCCAAGAAGGCCGGCCGCGTCGCCGCCGAAGGCCTCATCGGCCTCACCGTGAAGGGCCCGAAGGCCGTCGTCGTCGAGGTCAACTCGGAGACCGACTTCGTTGCGCGCAACGACCTGTTCCAGGGCCTCGTCAAGATGAGCGCGGATGTCGCGTTCGACGTCGGCACCGATGTCGAGAAGATCAAGGCGCACAAGGTCGGTTCGATCACCGTCGCCGATGCCTTCAACGACACCATTGCCAAGATCGGCGAGAACATGACGCTGCGCCGCGCTGCTTCGCTCGAAGTGAGCAAGGGCGTGATCGGCTCCTATGTCCACACCGCAGTCTCCGAAGGCCTCGGCAAGATCGGCGTCATCGTCGGCCTTGAATCGCCGGGCAAGACGGACGAACTCACCGCGCTCGGCCGCCAGCTCGCGATGCATGTCGCGTCGTCGAACCCGATCGCGCTCGATGCGTCGGGTGTGCCGGCTGACATCGTCAAGCGCGAGAAGGACGTGCTCGCTGACAAGTTCCGTCAGCAGGGCAAGCCCGAGAACATGATCGAGAAGATCGTCGAGAACGGCCTGAAGACCTTCTACAGGGAGCAGACCTTCCTCGAGCAGCCCTTCATCTTCGACGACTCCGGCAAGAAGAGCGTCGCCCAGGCGGTGAAGGAAGCCGAAGGCAAGGTCGGCGGTCCGATCAAGATCACCGGCTTCGTGCGCTACGCGCTCGGCGAGGGCATCGAGAAACAGCAATCGGACTTCGCCGCCGAAGTGGCGGCGGCTGCCGGGACCAACTGAACGAACAAAGCGGCGGTGCAAGTCACCGCCGCTCTTGCATGAGGGGACCGCGGGCCGATGGCTGATCCCGTTTACAAGCGCGTCGTCGTCAAATTGTCCGGCGAGGCGCTGTCCGCCGACAAGGGCTTCGGCATTGATCAGGCCATTGTCGAGCGCATCGCCGCCGATCTCGCCGCGACCGCGAAACTCGGCGTCGAACTCGGCGTCGTGGTGGGCGGCGGCAATATCTTCCGCGGCGTCGAAGTCTCGAACCGCGGCGTGCCCCGCCCGGTCGGTGACACCATGGGCATGCTGGCCACCGTGATGAACTGCCTGGTGCTGGAAGCCGCCATCGAGCGCGCTGGCGTCGAGGCTCGCACCTTGTCGGCGCTCGCTATGACGGCGGTCTGCGAGACCTATAACCGCAAGCGCGCCATGAAGAATCTGGCCAAGGGCCGTGTCGTGCTGCTCGCTGCCGGGACCGGCAATCCGTTCTTCACCACCGACACCACTGCGGTGCTGCGTGCCGCGGAACTCGACTGCCAGGCGGTGCTGAAAGCCACCAATGTGGACGGCGTCTATACCGCCGACCCCAAGAAAGACCCATCGGCGAAGCGCTATGACCGCGTCAGCCACCAGGAAGCCCTCGAAAAGGACCTCAAGGTGATGGATGGCACGGCCTTCGCGCTTGCCCGCGAGAACCGCTTGCCTATCATCGTTTTCTCGATGGCGGCCAAGGGCGCGGTCGAGGCCGTGCTGCGCGGCGAGGGGCGTTCGACGCTGGTCGGCTAGTCGGCTGGCAGAATCCGTTCGCACGATCTAAATCCGGCTGTCGGCCGTATGCGCGCGGTGTGATGATCGTGCGGGTGTCCGAACGGCGGCCGCCCAAGGAAGCAGGGGAAAGTCATGGCCAGTGCCACTCATGACATGAACGAAATCAAGCGCCGCATGGCGGGAGCCGCCACGTCGCTGAAGACCGAACTCTCGGGCCTGCGCACCGGCCGCGCCTCGACCCATCTGCTCGACCCGGTGATGGTCGACGCCTATGGCCAGAACATGCCGCTCAATCAGTGCGCCAGCGTCACCGTACCGGAGCCGCGGCTGATCGCGGTCAGCGTCTGGGACAAGTCGCTGGTCAAGGCGGTGGAGAAGGCGATCGTCGATTCCAATCTTGGCCTGTCGCCGGCCACCGAAGGCCAGACCATCCGCCTGCGCATTCCCGAACTGAATCAGGATCGCCGCAAGGAACTGGTGAAGCTCGCGCACAAATATGCGGAGGCGGCGCGCGTCGCCGTCCGCCACGTGCGCCGCGACGCGCTCGACACGCTCAAGAAGCTCGAGAAGGATCACGGCAAGGACGAGATCGAGCGTTTCACCGCCGATATCCAGAAGGCGACCGACGCCGGCATCGCCGAAGTCGATCAGCTGCTCGCCGCGAAGGAAAAGGAAATCCTCACGGTCTGAGGTAGAAGTAGAGAATGTCCGACGCCGAGCATCAGCAGACGGCGGCCTCCACGGAAGTGCCGCACCACGTCGCCATCATCATGGATGGCAACGGGCGCTGGGCGTCGGCGCGCGGCATGCCGCGGGTCGAGGGGCACCGCCGCGGCGTCGAGGCGGTGCGGCGCACGATCCGCGCCGCCGGCGAAATCGGCATCAAGATCGTCACCATCTTCTCCTTCAGCGCCGAGAACTGGTCACGGCCCGCGAGCGAAGTCGGCGAATTGATGGGGCTGCTGCGCCGCTTCATCCGCAACGATCTGGCGCAACTGCACGAAAGCGGCGTGCGCGTGCGCATCATCGGCGAGCGTGAAGGGCTCGAACCCGACATCGCGCGGCTGCTCACCGAAGCCGAAGAACTGACGAAGCATAACACCAACCTGACATTGGTCGTCGCCTTCAACTACGGGGCCCGGCAGGAGATCGTGCGCGCGGCCAAGCGCGCCGCGCAACTCGTCGCCGACGGCAAGCTCAAGCCGGACGACATCACGCCGGACAGCTTCGCCGGCTTCCTTGACGCGCCGGACATTCCCGATCCTGATTTGATCATCCGTACAAGCGGCGAACAGCGCCTGTCGAATTTCCTGTTGTGGCAATCGGCCTACAGCGAGCTCGTCTTCGAACCCACCTACTGGCCCGACTTCGACCGCGCCGCGCTGGAAGCGGCGATCGACAGCTTCCGCCAGCGCGAGCGCCGTTTCGGCGGTCTCGTCGCCAGGACTGCATCGTGATGACGGCGCCTGCCGACGCGTCAGCGCGCAAGCCCAGCAATCTTATGCTCCGCGTCGTGTCCGCCGCTGTCATGGCGCCGGTCGCCATCGCTGTGGCGTATCTGGGCGGTTGGGTATTCGCGGTATTCTGGGTGCTCGCTGCGCTCGCCGTGCTGTGGGAGTGGATCGGCCTCGTCTCTGGACGCGATCACCAGATGCTGATGCTGTCGTGCGGTGGCGCGATCGTGCTGGCTGCGGTGCTGGCCTGGACGGATCATCCCGTAGCGGCGGTGCTGCTGATGGCGCTCGGCGCGCTGGCTGCTTCGATTTTTGTGCCGCGTGCGCAGCGTCTGTGGATCGTCGCCGGTATCGGTTACTCCGGCAGTATGATGCTGGCGCCGATCGTTCTGCGCGGTGAGGACTGGACCGGTTTCGCCGCCATCGTCCTGTTGTTCGCCGTCGTGTGGACCACCGACGTGCTCGCTTACTTCACCGGCCGCGCCATTGGAGGGCCGAAGCTGATGCCGGCAGTCAGTCCGAAGAAGACCTGGTCCGGTGCCGTCGGCGGCACCATCGGCGCAATCGTCGCGGCATGGGCGGTCGCCGCCTTGTTTGGCGGGCTCAACACGATGGCCATTGCCGCGATCGCGCTCGTCCTCTCGATTGTGTCGCAGGCGGGCGATCTTCTTGAATCGCAGATCAAGCGCCACTTCAACGCGAAGGACGCCAGTCAACTCATACCGGGGCATGGCGGGGTTATGGATCGCCTCGATGGCTTCTGGGCGGCGGTGATCGTCGCGGTTGCCATCGGTCTGTGGCGCGGTGGCTTCGAAGAGCCGGCGCGCGGCCTGCTGGTATGGTGAGCGGCATGAGTGTCGGCGGGCTCGCAGCGACCAGGCTGTCGGCGGCGCAACCACAAACGAAGGCGCGCAGCGTCAGCATTCTCGGCGCCACCGGTTCTATCGGCTCCAGCACGGTCGATCTCATCAAACGCTCGCGCGAGCGCTTCCGCGTCGAAGCCGTAACTGCGAACAGCAACGCTGCGGCGCTGGCTCAGATCGCAAGCGATCTCGGTGCGCGTGTTGCCGTGCTCGCGGACGAAGCCGGTTATGCCGAACTCAAGTCGGCGCTCGCCGGCACCGGCATCGAAACGGCCGCTGGGGAGGCGGGTCTGATCGAAGCCGCGCAGCG
>JAEZEY010000241.1 GCA_023432845.1 Pseudomonadota bacterium | reverse complement strand
AAAGTCGTGGACGGCGCGTTCAATTCGAAGGTCCATTCCAGACAAGCTGGCACCCGCCAGCATTCGGCGAACCCAGGAGGTGCGCTATGACCAGTCTTCGAAAGTCCCTGACGGCGCTCGGCGCCGCCGCCGTTCTCACCATCGCCGCCGTGGCGGCGACGCAGCCCGCTGAAGCGCGCGGCGGCCGGGTCGCCGCCGGCATCATTGGCGGCCTCGCCGTGGGCGCCATCATCGGCAGCATGGCCTATAACGGCCGCGGTTATTACGGGCCCGGCTATGCCTATGGCCCCGGCTATGCCTACGGTCCCGGCTACTACTACCGACCCGCGCCGGTCTATTACGGTCCGCGTTGCTGGTGGCAGCGCGAGCGCATCTGGGACGGCTACGGCTGGCGCCTGCGCAAGGTGCGTGTATGTAACTGACGCCGTCTCAAGGGCGGCCCCGGTTCATGGGGCGCCCTACGGACAAAGGCCCGGGTCTGCAAGGATCCGGGCTTATTGTGACCCGCGTCACAGCCCCCTCCCCCTGCCCATGTCACAAAACGTAACCGACGCGAGGCCTCGGGCGGTTCCTGACCCCTTTAAGCTTCGCGTAACGGGTTCGGCGCAATCTCAGCCGGCCCGTTCAACCCGGGCACCACGCCCGAAAGGAATTCTGCCATGAACGTCAAGGTTCTCGCCCTCGCCGCGGCGGTTCTGTCGGTCGCTGCGCTGCCCACCACGGCGGACGCGCGCTGCCGCGGCTGCGGCGTTGCCGCCGGTGTAGTCGGCGGGCTGGCGCTGGGCGCCATCATCGGTTCGTCGATCGCCAACAGCCAGCCGCGCTACTACGAAGAACCGCCGGCCTACGGCCCGCCGTCGCGCGTCTATTACTCCGGCCCGGCTTATGTCGAAACCCCGGTCTGCCACATCGAGCGGCAGCGCTTCTGGGACGGCTATGGCTGGCGCTCGCGCCGCGTCGAAGTCTGCGAATGATCTGAACGACCGCCCTCGCCCGGTGTCACCATCCCGGGCGCGGACGAAATGACCCCGAAGGACTTGACGGCCGCCCTGAACCTCCGGCCGTCACCTTCGGGGATTTTTTCGTTTTGACGCGATTTCCTCACGCGAACCGGTTCCCACTTCGCTGGAAAACGCTCTACCGGCGCATATGCGCCAGCACGGCCGCCGTCGGCCAGCAATCGACCTTCAGGCCATTGGCTTTCTGATACTGCCCGAGCGCGGCGCGGGTCAGCATACCGGCCTTGCCGTCGATCTTGTCCTTGTAGAGCCCTAGCTCCGTCAGGCGCTTTTGCATCGCCTCGACGTCCCGGGTCTTGAGTTGCTCGCTCTTGCTCCAGGGCGTCATGAAGGCTTTCGCGCCGGCGATGCGGTCGGCGAGATGGCCGACGAACAGCACGTAAAGATCGGAGAAATTGTAGTCCTTGATGACGAAGTAGTTCTTCGGCGTCAGGAACGACGGGCCGTAGCTGCCCTCCGGCTGCAGCAGCGACGCCGGCAGCGCCAGCTCCCTTGCGGTGAGCTTGCGCGGCGGCGTCAGGAGATAGCCTCGCTTGACCCATTCGCCGATGGACATCTTGGTGTCGGGCGTGCCGATCGAGCAATCGCCATTCGCCGGCGCGCGCACTTCGTAAGCCCAGCGCTCGCCGCGCTCCCAGCCGCGACCGGCCAGCTGACGCGCGGCTGAGGCAAGCGCATCCGGCACCGAGCGGAAGATATCGACACGGCCGTCGCCGTCGAAATCGGCGGCGTAGCGATAATAGTCCGACGGCAGGAACTGCGTGAGGCCGAGCGCGCCACCCCAGGACGAGCGCATATAGGCGCGCGGCACGCCGTCCTGCAGCATCTTCAACGCCTGAATGAACTCGCCCTGATACATCGCCTTGCGCCGGCCGACATAAGCTTGCGTCGCCAGAACGCGAATGCCGTCATGCGGCAGCTTGTAGGAACCGTAATCGGTCTCGCGAGCCCAGATCGCCAGCACGATATTGCCGGGGACGCCGATCTCCTTCTCGATGCGCTGGAGCGTCGTGCGATACTGGACCGCCAGCTGCTGGCCGCGTTTGGCCAGCCGGTCGAAACTCGACTCGCGCAGATATTGCGACGGCGTCTGCACGAACTCCGGCTGCCCGGGCTGCGGCTTCTCCGGCTGGCCGGGAATCTCCAGGTCGGGCAGCGAATAGTCCGGGGTCAGGCCCTTGACCGCGGTGTCGAACACCGACCGCGTGACGCCTTCCTGCTGCGCGCGCTGCCACATCGACTCGAGAAAGCGGGCAAAGCCTGCATCGGCGTGCGCCGCACCGGCGGACATAAGACAGCTGAGAATCACCAAAGCGTATCGCATCGACACCTGATGTATTTTCACAGCTTTAATGGGAAACGCGCGTCGCCTGCAAAGGACCTTCGATGACGTTACCCGTGACCTTGCCGCTGTAATCCGTGCCGCCCGCCGAAAAACTAATCCGGTCACCGGTCATCCTGCCATTGCTGATCGTGACCGAGCTGTTGCCATTTTTCAGCATGCCCGAGACCATCTGGTATTTCTGCTCCAACAGCAGCTCCCCCTGCGGCAGCTTCCAGGTTCCTGCTACATTTGCAGGAATAATCCAGAAATTGGCCTTGCAGTAGAAGTGTGTATCGCACACCTGATCGGCGTAAGCGACCTCATCCGGCTTCCAGTCGCCCATGTCGAATGTGTTCGACACGATGCGCGTGCCCGGCTTGAGGCCCAGAAGCTTTGGGCGCAGCTTGCGATTGAGGTCCTCGAGCAGGAACATCGTGATCACGGTCGCCTGCGAGAAATCGCTCTCGAAAATATCTGCTTTGACGAATGTCGCCTTGTCGGAAACGCCTTCCCTGGCGGCATGGCGCTTCGACAACTCGACCAGATTCGCGTCGTACTCGATGCCCAGCGCCTTGGCGCCACGTTTGGCGGCGGTGATGACGGTGCGGCCGTCGCCCGATCCGAGGTCGATGACGACATCGTCGCGCGTAACCTTGGCAACATCGAGCATTTTGTCCACGAGCGCCTGGGGTGTCGGAACCCACATGACGTCCTTGCCCGGCTGACCGGACATGGGCTCGTAAACTTTTGTCGGCTGGGCAAGTGCCGAATCCAGAGAAAAGAGAATTGCTAGGCATGCCGCCAGCGTTTGCCGAGTCATTAACTCCAGAATTTTCATGTACTACTCCTGAAAACGGACGGCATCGGTCACCGGCTCACCCGCATCGCCTTGCGATCCTAACCCGGGACCAACCGGCTCACGAAGGACGTCGCATCAGGCGCACTGCTTCGGCAGGCAACAGAATCTGGAGCCAACCGAACCGCTAAATGTGGACGCTCCATGTACCGCGTCCCCTGCATCGGGTACAGCGCCGAACGTTCGGCGAACATTGCCGAATCGGAGAACGGATAGTGTCCGGTAAATCCAAGATTAATGCGGCGCCGAATTGCGCGAACGATATCGAGAATACGCCGTCTCAATGATGCGGCTTGCCATAAGAGTCCTGGCTGATCTTCTCGACATAGGCGATGCCGATCGCCGAGACGACGAACAGGAAGTGGATGATCGCCTGCCACATCACGCCGGTCTCGGTGTATTGCGAACCCGACTGGCCAAGCTGGCCGGCATAGATGAAGGTGCGCAGCAGATGGATCGACGAGATGCCGATGATGGCCATCGCCAGCTTGATCTTGAGCACGCTGGCATTGACGTGCGACAGCCATTCCGGCTGGTCCGGATGCCGTTCGAGTTCGAGGCGTGAGACGAAGGTCTCGTAGCCGCCGACGATGACCATGATCAGCAGGTTAGAGATCATCACCACGTCGATGAGGCCCAGAACCACGAGCATGATTTCCTGCTCGGTGAACTTCATGGCGCCGCCGACGAGATGCACCAGTTCCTTCAGGAACAGGAACACGTACACGCACTGCGCGACGATCAGGCCGAGATAGAGCGGCAGCTGCAGCCAGCGCGAGGAGAAGATGAGTTGCGGCAGCGGGCGGAGCCTGCCAGCAAGCTCGGGGGGCGGGGTCGGGACGTCGGCCGACATCGACATGGCGTGGGATACCTTCAGGGAAACTGTGTTGGCGCCGGCGGAGTGCCGGCCGCGATTGCTGGATTTATAGGCGATTCGGCCTGCGACAAGATGGCCCCGCAGCGGCGGCCTGCGCCAAGAGGCCACGCTGTCCCGTCACAAATTTGCCGAGCGGCCTACCCTGCCCCGAACGCCATCCGGCCCTTCCACGGCCGCCCAAACAATGGGATCGTTCGCCGCCCCAATGTCCGGGGCTGGGGAACCTGGGGACCATGAAGAAGACTTTTCTTGGAGCGGGATTAGCCGCCATCGGGTTCATCGCCATGACCGCGACGGCCTCGGCGCAGGTCTGCGTGTTCGGCATTTTCGGCGCGGCGATCTATGTCGCGGCAACGGAGAAGCGCGAACTGACGCAGAAGGAAGCCATGACTTGCGGCCTGTCGCGCATGTTCGACGATAGGAAGGATGACAAGGATACCGCGAAGGCGAAAGCAAAAAGCGCCAAGGCCACCAAGACGGCGCGCGCCAAGGCGGCCGACAAGAAAGAATAAACAGAACGCAAAGCCGAGGAGACCGACATGGACATCAAGCGCAGCGGCTCGCGGCCGTCGACCAGGCCATCGCCCGACTATTTCACCGGCGCGGTGCGCCAGGACCCGCTGAACGAAGCGCCGGAGCCGGCGCGGGTACGCGCCGTGCTTGTCACCTTCGAGCCCGGCGCCCGCACCGCCTGGCACACGCATCCGCTCGGCCAGACGCTCATCATCACTTCGGGCCTCGGCTGGGTGCAGCGCGAGGGCGGCCCGGTCGAGGAGGTCCGCCCCGGCGACGTTGTGTGGTTTCCGCCCGGCGAGAAGCACTGGCACGGCGCCTCGGCGACGGTGGCGATGAGCCATATCGCTATTCAGGAAGCGCTCAACGGCAACGCGGTTGAGTGGATGGAGAAGGTCAGCGACGAGGACTATGGCAAAGGGAAAAAGGGGTAAAATCACGCGTCGACCAGACCAAGACGCTGCTCGATCCTCACGTGCTGCCATTGCGCGGCGATATGCCCGGCCCGCCGCATCTCGCTCTTCATGTCGTGACAGATCAGATTTCGTCCGTGGCTTTATACCGCCCGAACACGCGTGTCGCACCATCACCGAAGGCGATCACGTCATAGGCCTCCGGCTCGCCGCCCATGCCCGGGGAACCGGCCGGCATTGCCGGCACCGCAAGGCCACGAACCTTGGGACGTTCGGCGAGCAGCTTCGTAATCGCCCGCGCCGGCACGTGACCCTCCATGATATAACCTTCAATCTCAGCGGTATGGCAGGACGCAAGCTCGTCAGGCACGCCCAGACGCGCCTTGACGCGATCCAGTGTGGTGGTGTCGATCGCTGTGGCCGAAAAGCCGTTGGCGCGCAGGTGATCGATCCAGCCGCTGCAACAGCCGCAGTTCGGATCCTTATGCACCGTGATCGACGGTACCGCAGCCCAGGTGATGCGCGGTGCCATCAGCGAAGCGACTACAGCGCCCAGAACTGCGCGGCGGTTCATGGTTGCCATCGTGATCTTCCTCTCGACGGGTCGTCTTCGTCCGCCGGAGCAAAGCGCGGCGGATGAAGCATCTCAAGTCAAATTCCCGTGCGCGAGCCGGAGGCGGCGCAGTACCGCGACGGCCGTGGCCGGCGCTCCAGCCACGAACATCCGCCACCCAAGGAACTACCGCGTGAACTTCTTGTACTTCAGCCGGTGCGGGATGATGCTGTCGGTGCCGAGCCGGCGCATCTTGTCCTTCTCGTAATCCTGGAAATTGGCCTCGAACCACTCGACATGGCTGTCGCCCTCGAAGGCGAGGATGTGCGCCGCGATGCGGCCGAAGACCAGCGGTCATGGCTGATGATGACGCCATCGTGGCAATTGCCCGCGCACGCGAGACCCCGTAATCTCAGTTCCCGTAACGCGTACCATCTCCATCCGGAAGGATAGACCTCGTGTCGATACGTTATGTTGCGACTGTGGCTGCGATCGCAGCCTTGCTTGGTTCTTTCAGTCTCGCGAAAGCCCAGTCCGACCCCGAGATGCTGACGGGCGGCGCGCCCAAGAAGGGCGTCTACAATATCTTCGGCCTGGACGGCACCGGCCTCGGCCGCACCAAAGTGAGCTATCCAAGCAAATATGCGCCGGGCACCATCGTCGTCGATACGAAGGCGCGGTGGCTCTATCTCATTGAAGGAAACGGCTCGGCGCTGCGCTACGGCATCGGCGTGGGCCGGGCTGGTTTCCAGTGGAAAGGCACGCACAAGATCACCGCGAAAAAGGTCAATCCGTCCTGGACGCCGCCGCCGGAGATGATCGTGCGGCAACCGGATGTGCCGCGGCACATGAAAGGTGGTGACCCCGAAAATCCTCTCGGCACGCACGCGATGTATCTCGGCAGCACGCTCTACCGAATTCACGGCTCGCCAGACGCGAGTTCGGTCGGCGAAGCGGAATCGTCGGGTTGTTTCCGGATGAGGAACACGGACGTGGCCGATCTTTATGAGCGGGTCCCTGTCGGCACGACCGTCGTCGTGAAGTGAGAGGCGCCTCAATCGCTCGGCATCGCAATGCCGGCCTCGATCGGGCCGGCCTGCGGGTTACCTACTAAACTTCTTATACTTCAGCCGGTGCGGAATGATGCTGTCGGTGCCGAGGCGGCGCATCTTGTCCTTCTCGTAATCCTGGAAGTTGCCTTCGAACCATTCGACATGGCTGTCGCCTTCGAAGGCCTGGATGTGCGAGGCGATGCGGTCGAGGAACCAGCGGTCGTGGCTGATGATCACAGCGCAGCCGGCAAAATCCTCCACCGCCTCTTCGAGCGCGCGCAGCGTATCGACGTCGAGATCGTTGGTCGGTTCGTCAAGCAGCAAGAGGTTGGCGCCGCCGCGCAGCATCTTGGCCAGGTGCACGCGGTTGCGCTCACCGCCCGACAGCGAGCCGACCTTCTTCTGCTGGTCGGCGCCCTTGAAGTTGAACAGCGAGACATAGGCGCGGCTCGGCACTTCCTTCTTGCCGACCATGATCTGGTCGAGACCGTCCGAGATTTCCTCCCAGATTGTCTTTTTCGGATCGAGCGCGTCGCGCGACTGGTCGACATAACCGAGATGCACCGACTCGCCGATCTTGATCGTGCCTGAATCCGGCTTGTCCTGGCCGGTGATCATGCGGAACAGGGTGGTCTTGCCGGCGCCGTTCGGGCCGATGACACCGACAATGCCGCCCGGCGGCAGGCTGAAGGTGAGATCGTCGATCAGCAGGCGGTCGCCGAACCCCTTCGACAGATGCTCGAAGTCGACGACGTTCTGGCCGAGACGCTCGGTAACCGGAATGGTGATCTGCGCCACGTTGTTGGTCTTGGCGTTGGCGACCTTGAGCAATTCCTCGTAGCGCTCATAGCGCGCCTTCGATTTGGCCTGGCGCGCCTTGGGCGAGGATTGCACCCACTCGCGCTCGCGCTCAAGCGTGCGGCGGCGGGCTTCGTCCTCGCGGCCTTCCTGCTCGAGGCGCTTCTGCGTCTGCGCCAGCCACGAGGTGTAGTTGCCTTCGTAGGGAATGCCGCGGCCGTGATCGAGCTCGAGGATCCAGCCGGTGACATTGTCGAGGAAGTAGCGGTCGTGGGTGACGATCAGGATCGCGCCCGGATAGTTGCGCAAGTGGC
>JAEZEY010000212.1 GCA_023432845.1 Pseudomonadota bacterium | reverse complement strand
TTTCAAGGCCAATAACGGCGATACCTTGCGCGACTCGGTACTGGCGGGTGTCGGCATCGCGCGGCTCGGCAGCTTCATGGTGGACGGCGACATTCGAGCTGGACGGCTGGTGCCGTTATTGGAAGACTATCATCCGAACGACACGCTGAGCGTTTTCGCCGTCTTCTTTAAGCAGAAATATATGCCGGCCCGCATTCGTTGTTTCGTCGACTTCCTGATCGACGGGCTTGGCCACATCTCGACCGCCGAACCGCAAACCACCGGGCGCCGTAAAGCGCAGGCTGCGTCCGTCTCGCCGGTAAACTGAAGCGGCCATCTGACACGCGGACCGCGCGCGCATGAGGCAAGCGGTGCCGGCCGCGCACCTGTTCCCCCTTGGCAAAGATGCTGTGACCCTCAGGCGCCCAGCCTGCTGGTACACTTATTCTACGCCGGCCGTCTGAAGACGGCGGTTTGCACCGACAGAACAACAAACTTTGCAGGCGAGGGACAGATGCGTCAGGGATGGAAGACTTTGCTCGGCGGACTTGCGGCGATCGCGATCGCGATCACAGGTTCCGCCTCGCCCGCCGCGGCGGCGTTTCCGGAACGTCCGATCACGTTGGTCGTGCCGTGGGCGGCCGGCGGCGGCACCGACGCGGTGGCGAGATTCGTCGCCGCGATGCTGGAAAAGGATTTCGGACAACCCATCAACGTGGTCAACCGCACCGGCGGCAGCGGCGTTATCGGCCACCAGGCGATCGCGACGGCCAAGCCCGACGGTTACACGATCGGTCTGATCACGCTTGAGATCAACATGATGCACTGGGTCGGGTTGACCGATCTCGACCACACCGGCTTCACGCCGCTGGCGCTGATGAACACCGATCCGGCGGCGATCCACGTCAAGACCGACTCCAAGTACAAGACGATCAAGGAGTTGCTCGACGACATCAAGGCGAACCCGGGCAAGTTCAAGGCCTCCGGCACCGGCCAGGGCGGCAGCTGGCATCTGGCGCTCGGCGGCCTTCTGAAGGCGAATGGCATCGACCCCAAGACCGTCGGCTGGGTGCCGGCGACGGGCGCGGCCACCGCCTTGACCGACCTCGCCGGCGGCGGCGTGGATTTTGTCTCGTGCTCCCTGCCGGAAGCCGAAAGCCTGACAAAGGCCGGACGCGTGCGCACGCTTGTCTACATGGGCAGCGAGCGTTCGAAAGTCGCGCCGGATATTCCGACCGTCAAGGAAGCGACCGGGGCGGACTGGACCATGGTGCTATGGCGCGCGATGGCGGCACCGAAGGGTCTGCCGGCCGATATCGCCGCGAAGTACGAGGCGGCGTTCAAGAAGGTCTATGACAGCAAGGAATACCAGGACTTCATGGCCAACCGCGGCTTCGGCACCGCCTGGGGCGGCTCGGCCGAGTTGGGCGCTTTCCTGGCCAAGAACAACAAGGAGATGGGCGAGAGCCTGAAGGATCTCGGGCTGGCGAAGAAGTAGTCGCCGTCACAGCAATCTGCTGTAACCATGCGGACCGGGCGCGCCAAGCATCCGGTCCGTTTTGATTTCAGGGTGTATCGCGCCGCCGCAGCCGCCCGGCGAGCCAGGCCCCGTATACGCCGATCAGCGCCAGCGCCAGGCCGTACCAGGTGATGGCGTATTGCCAGTGGTTGTTCGGCAATTTGACCTCGATGCGGCCGGGCTTCGGCAATCCGCCTGGTGGCTCTGGAAGCTCCTGGTCGATGTAGAACGGCGCATCCAGCGTCCAGCCGTGGACGGCAGCCATCGCTTTAGGATCGCGGGCAAAGAAGATATTGCTCTTTACGTCATCGGCCGGCGCGAACGTCCCGCGGCGTTCCGGCCAGCGCATATAACCGACGATCTCGACAGATGCGTTCGTTGCCCCTTCGGTTCGCGTCGCGCCGTCCTTGCGATCGGTCGGTACGAAGCCGCGGTTGACCAGTACGACCGCGCCATCGGCGAGGCGCGCCGGCGCGAACACCCAGAAACCCTGCCCCGTGACATCGGGCCGGAGCGGCGAACCCGCAGTGTAGACATAGGCCTCGCCGGGCAGGAAGGACGCCCTGAACCTGACGCGGGAATATTCGCTATCGGCCTCGTGAAGCGAGGCCCACTCGGTGCGCGGCGGCAATGGCTGCGGCGTTTGATCAATGCGCGCGTCCAGCGTGGCGATGAGATTTTCTTTCCACGCCATGCGCTGCAGCTGCCAGGTGCCGAGCGACACGAGGATCGCGAGACCAACACCCGCCGCGATGCTGGCCGTGACAATGTTGCGCCTGCCGCCGGTCACTTATCGCCTTTGGGCGTGAGCTGGCCGGGCGCGGCCTTGTGGTGGAACTGCAGCGCGATGAGCACGCCCTTGATCATGCGCAGCGGCAGCAGCGTCAGCAGCAGGATCAACGGCAACCAAAGCGCGGCATGCAGCCAGTACGGCGGCTGATAGACCACCTCGGTGATCAATGCCGCCATGACGACGAGGCCACCGCCGAGCAGAATCACGAATACCGCCGGGCCGTCGCCGGCATCGGCGAAATCGTAGTCGAGCCCGCATTTGTCGCAGGCCGGTCGCAGCGTCAGAAAGCCGTTGAACATCTTGCCCTCGCCGCAGCGCGGACAATGCCCCAGCAGGCCGCGGCTAATTGGTGTGGTCACGGAATGGTCGTGCATTTCAGTACCTCCAAAAAGCAAAAGGGCGGCGTCGCCGCCGCCCTTCGCTGAGTTTGATCGCGCGCGACGTCAGTGTCCCGCAGCGGTGCTGCCGCCGTGACCCCAGACATAGATCGCGGCGAACAGGAACAGCCAGACCACGTCGACGAAATGCCAGTACCAGGCGGCGAACTCGAAGCCGAGATGCTGCTTCGGCGTAAAATGCCCGGCCAGCGCACGGAACAGGCAGACGATCAGGAAGATCGTGCCGATGATGACGTGGAAGCCGTGGAAGCCGGTCGCCATGAAGAAGGCGGCGCCGTACATGTTGCCGCTGAAGGCGAAGCTCGCATGCATGTACTCGTAGGCCTGCACGCAAGTGAAAATCAGCCCGAGACCGATGGTGAGGATGAGACCCCACTTCAGGCCCTGCCGGTCGTTCTCCAAAAGCGCGTGATGCGCCCAGGTTACCGTCGTGCCCGAGGTCAGCAGGATCAGGGTGTTCAGGAGCGGCAGGTGCCAGGGGTCGAAGGTCTCGATGCCCTTCGGCGGCCAGACGCCGCCGGTGAAGGCCACGCGGGCGACGTCCTGCGCGCTGTCAGGGAACAGCGCGATGTTGAAGTAGGCCCAGAACCACGCGACGAAGAACATCACTTCCGAAGCGATGAACAGAATCATGCCGTAGCGGTGCGAGATCTGCACGACGCGGGTGTGATCGCCCCGGTGCTGCGCCTCGTTGATGACGTCGCGCCACCAGGCGATGAACACGTAGAGGACGCCGAGCGTACCCGCGCCGAACACCAAGGGCGCCGCCGCATAAAGGTTGTGCATCCAGCTGATGGCGCCAAACGCCATGATGAACGCAGCCAGCGAGCCGACGGCCGGCCACGGCGACGGATCGACCAGGTGGTAGTCGTGTTGCTTGGTATGTGCCTCGGCCATTGTCGTCTCCGTTCAAATCGCGTCGGTTTGCAACGGGCGCCCCAGCGCCCCCCAGATGTATGCCGTCAAAGTCGCTTCTGTTCCTTCGTCTCGGTGTTGGCGACCGGCTTCGGCGGCGCCTCCAGCGGGAAGAAGGTGTAGGATAATGTGATGGTGTTCAGGGATTCCTGATCGCGGTCCTTGACGATCGCGGGATCGACGTAGAACACCACCGCCATCTCGCGGATTTCGCCGGGCTTCATGGTCTGCTCGGTGAAACAGAAGCAGTTGATCTTGTGGAAGTAGAGGCCGACCTGCGGCGGCGTGACATTGTAGCCCGCCTGCGCGGTGATCTCGCGCGGCTCCATGTTGATGACCTTGTAGTAGACCGTCTTCACTTCGCCGATGCGGGCCGTGACCATGTTCTGCTCGGGCACGAAGCGCCACCGCAAACCGGGCGCCACATTGGAATCGAAGCGGATCGCCACTTCACGGTCGAGCACTTCGCCCGGCGCGACCACGGACACTTGCGGCGTGCCGCCGAATCCAGTGGTACGGCAGAACCAGTCATAAAGCGGTACGGCGGCAAACGACATGCCGACCATGCCTGCGGCAACTGCGCCGCAGATTGCGGCAACGAGCGCGTCTCGCTTGACCTTGCGCACGGGGACCGGGCGGTTGGTTTGAGGCGCTTGCGTCATAGCGGGCGCACCAGCACGGCCGGCCCCTTCACCAGGGTCATGACATAAAACAGGACCACGAGCACGAGCAGCGCCGCCGCGATGGCGATCGAGCGCGAACGCCGCGCACGCTGCTGCGCCTCGGTGAGCACGACACCGCCGCGCTCCTGGCCCTCGGCCTTCTGTTTGTCATCCATGGCCATCTCCGCGCTCACGCGGCCACCTTGGCGATCAGCCCGCCCCAGCCGCGATCGACCAGCAGCACCGCGTAAAGCAGGAACAGGTAGAGGATCGAGAAGGCGAAAAGATGCCTGCAGGCCCGGTCGGCGGGCGAGGCCTCGCGATAGACCTGCAGCGCCAGCAGGATCATCGCCGCGCCGGTAACGACCGAAACCGCGCCATAGAGCGCGCTGGCATAGCCCAGCAGCCAGGGCGCGACGCCAAGCGGCGTGAGAATCAGCGTGTAGAGCAGTATCTGCAGCCGGGTATGGGCGTCGCCGGCGACATTGGGCAGCATCGGAACGCCGGCACGGCCATAGTCGCCCTTCTTGTAAATCGCCAGCGCCCAGAAATGCGGTGGCGTCCAGAAGAAGATAATAGCGAATAGCAGGATCGGCTCGAGCGACAGCGAGCCGGTGACGGCGGCCCAGCCGATCATCGGCGGGAAGGCGCCGGCGGCGCCGCCGATGACGATGTTCTGCGGCGTCGAACGTTTCAGCCACATCGTGTAGATGACGGCATAGAAGAAGATGGTGAAGGCGAGCAGCGCGGCAGCGACCCAGTTCACCAGAAGGCCGAGCGTCACCACCGAGAAACCGGACAGAGTAAGCCCGAAGGCCAACGCCTCGCCCGGCTTCACTTTGCCGGCGGGGACGGGACGCCGCGCCGTACGCGTCATCACCTTATCTATGTCGGCGTCGTACCACATGTTGAGCGCGCCCGACGCGCCGGCACCCACCGCGATGCACAGCAGAGCGGTGAAGGCCGTGATCGGGTGCAGACTGCCCGGCGCCACGGCGAGGCCGACAAGCGCCGTGAACACCACGAGCGACATCACTCGCGGTTTCAACAGAGCGATATAATCGCCGACCTCGGCGCTGCTCGGTTCGTGCAGGGCCGCATCGTATCGGCCCGGCTCGACGAGCACCCCGCCGGGGCCGCCGACATTCGCGCCTTCGCTGATGAGCGACATTGCCCGGCTACGCCCTTCTCAAACGCACATCACTTGATGCGCGGCAGAACCTCGAATTGATGGAACGGCGGCGGCGACGACAGGGTCCACTCCAGAGTCGTCGCGCCTTCGCCCCATGGATTGGCAGCAGCAACGCGCTTCTTCATGAAAGCCTCGGCGACGCCGATGAAGAAGATCACGACACCGACGGCAGCGATGTAGGAGCCGTAGGACGAGATCTCGTTCCAGCCGTGGAAAGCATCGGGATAGTCCACGGTCCGGCGCGGCATGCCGGAGAGACCGAGGAAATGCTGCGGGAAGAAGACGATGTTGACGCCGATGAAGGTGACCCAGAAGTGCGCCTTGGCGATCGTTTCGTTATACATGTAGCCCGAGATCTTCGGGAACCAGTAGTACCAGCCGGCAAAGATCGCGAACACTGCGCCGAGCGACAGCACGTAGTGGAAGTGCGCGATCACGTAATAGGTGTCGTGCAGCACGCGGTCGATGCCCGCATTCGCCAACACGACGCCGGTGACACCGCCGACGGTGAACAGGAAGATGAAGCCGATCGCCCAGATCATGGGCGCACGGAACTCGATCGACCCACCCCACATCGTCGCGATCCACGAAAAGATCTTCACCCCGGTGGGCACCGCGATGACCATGGTGGCGGCGATGAAGTAGGCCTGAGCGCCAGTGGACAGACCGACCGTGTACATGTGGTGCGCCCAGACGATGAAACCGATGCCGCCGATCGCCACCATCGCATAAGCCATGCCGAGATAGCCGAACACAGGCTTGCGCGAGAAGGTCGAAACGATCTGGGAGATCATGCCGAAGCCGGGCAGAATGAGGATGTAAACTTCCGGGTGACCGAAGAACCAGAACAGGTGCTGGAACAGGAGCGGGTCGCCGCCGCCTTCAGGCGAGAAGAAGGTGGTGCCGAAGTTGCGGTCGGTCAGCAGCATGGTGATGCCGCCGGCGAGCACGGGCAGCGACAGCAGCAGCAGGAATACGGTGACCAGCACCGACCACGCGAACAGCGGCATCTTGTGCAAAGTCATGCCAGGCGCGCGCATGTTGAAGATGGTCGTGATGAAGTTGATGGCGCCGAGGATCGACGACGCGCCCGCCAGATGCAGCGACAGGATCACGAAATCCATCGCCGGGCCGGGATGACCCGAGGTCGACAGCGGCGCATAGATGGTCCAGCCGGAGCCGGCGCCGAGCGAACCGGCCTCGCCTTCGACAAACAGCGAGCAGACCAGCAGCGCGAACGCGGCCGGCAACAGCCAGAAGGAGATGTTGTTGAGGCGCGGGAAAGCCATGTCCGGCGCACCGATCATCAGCGGCACAAACCAGTTGCCGAAGCCGCCGATCATCGCCGGCATGACCATGAAGAAGATCATGATCAGACCGTGGGCGGTGCCGAACACGTTGTATTCGTGCGGGGTCGAGAAGATCTGCAGGCCGGGGTTCTGCAACTCCATGCGGATGGCGATCGAGAGCGCAAAGCCGATCACGCCCGCGAACATCGCGAACACGAGGTACATCGTGCCGATGTCCTTGTGGTTCGTCGAGTAGACGTAACGGCGCCACCCGGTGGGATGACCATGAGCGTGCCCGTGGGTGTCGTGCGCGCCGTGTGCTGCTGCGTTCTCGGCCATTTTCAGTTTTCCTCGACCCTGATTTCTCGTATCGCCCGCGAATTATATTCAGATGCCGCGATATGTCACTTGGCGGTGGATAGCTCGGCCGCCGCGACCGCGTTCTTCGGGGCGTCATCAACAGTGGCGAACTTCTTCTTTGCCTCCGCGAGCCAGGCGTCATAGTCCTTCTCGCTGAGGACCTGCACCGCGATCGGCATGAAGGCGTGGTCGCGGCCGCAGAGTTGCGAGCACTGGCCATAGTACATGCCTTCGCGCTCCGCCTTAAACCAGGTCTCGTTCACGCGGCCCGGGATCGAGTCGATCTTCACGCCGAAGGACGGTACAGCCCAGGAGTGGATGACGTCGGCGCCGGTGGTCAGGACGCGGACGACCTTGTTCACCGGAACGACCAGGTTGTTGTCGACGGCCAGCAGCCGCGGCTCGCCGGGCTGCAGTTCCTTCGCCTGCTTCATCAGCGAGTCGAATTCGATGTTGGCGTCAGGATAATTGTAGGTCCAGAACCACTGCTTGCCGGTGGCCTTCACGGTCAGATCGGCCTGCGGAACCTTGAGCTGGTAGAACAGCAGCCGGAAGGACGGAACGGCGATCGCCACCAGAATGAGGACCGGGACGACGGTCCAGACCACCTCGATCATGGTGTTGTGCGTGGTGCGCGAGGGGACCGGATTGCTCTTGGCATTGAACTTCACGATCACCAGGACCAGCAGCACCAGCACAAACAGGGTGATTAAAGCGATGATCCAGAGGAGGAAATCATGAAACCACATGACGTCATGCATGACGGGCGTCGCGGCGCCCTGAAGGCCGACCTGCCACTCATGCGGTTGTCCGGTCGCGGCGATCGCTGAACCGGTAGAGAGAACGGCCAAGCTTGAGGCCACGTAAGCGATCAACCGCTTGAGCACGAGCATTTCCTTAGCGCTCCTCGACGATAAACGGCCTTGGACAAGGCCCCTTTTTGCCCCTGCGCGCCGCTTGCCGGTCGGGCAACCGGTACGGCCGCTCTCGGCATTTTGCCACGGGCGTGGCGGAGCTTGCGGTGCAACGGCCCCAGGGGAAACCTCGCCTCTCAAACCACAAATCCAAGCCTGCCGCAATGTACCTCATTAGAACAATTCTGCGACAAAGCGCTAATCATGACAGCCGCCGGATTTGCCGTATTTCCGCCAAGCCGAAGGCGTTGACGGTATGCGATACCGCACGCCGGCATTTTCGGACCCGGCACGACGGCATGTTCCGGGCCGACCGTCTAGAATGGCCCGTGCGGGTGATTCGGGCCGCGCCCGCCGCCTCCCCTGCCCCCGCGAACTAACGCTAAAGGATTGAAGGATGAGCGATTTCAGGCAGCGCCGGCGAACGACCTCCGATGTCGCGAAGCTGACACTGGGCTGTGCGGCGGCCGCGGTCGCGCTCATTATCGGCGCTTCGAGTGCCGCACTGGCGCAGGGCGCAGTGAAATCGGTCCACAAGGATTGGCAAATCCGCTGTGACACGCCGCCCGGTGCCAAATCCGAGCAATGCGCCCTGATCCAGAGCGTGACGGCCGAGGACCGCGCCAATGTCGGCCTCACCGTGATCGTGCTCAAGACCGCCGACCAGAAGAGCAAGTTGATGCGGGTCGTTGCGCCTTTAGGCGTACTGCTGCCGTCAGGGCTCGGCCTCAAGATCGACAATGCCGATATCGGCCGCGCCGGCTTCGTGCGCTGCCTGCCGAATGGGTGCATTGCGGAAGTTGTGATGGACGACGAGTTGCTCAAGAAACTGCGCAGCGGCAAGACGGCGCTGTTCATCATTTACCAGACGCCCGAAGAAGGCATCGGTTTCCCCATGTCGCTCACCGGTTTCGCCGAGGGCTACGAAAAGCTGCCTTAGCTGCCACTAAACCGGCCGGTGGTCTCGCCTTCACCTTTCAATCGGCGGTAATGTTGGCGCGCCGCGCGCGGCATTCCGGACCCAGGCTCATGGCAAAAGACCTCCTCATCCTCACCACCGGCGGCACCTTCGACAAGCGCTATCCCGAGGGGCAGTGGGTGACGGAATTCACCTTCCCGCCGGGGCAGCAATCCGCCGTGACCGAGATTCTCAAGCGCGCGCGGATGGACCCGGACAGCTTCGCCTGCGAATGGCTGTTCGCCGAGGACTCGACCCGAATCACGGACGTCCAGCGCGAAATTATCGCCGATCGCTGCGCCAGCGCGACGCAGCGGCGAATTGTCGTCACCCACGGCACCGACACCATGACGCGACGCATCGATCCCGCGACCGGGAAAGTCGCGAACACGCCGAACACCGCGACGACCATCGCCGCCCGCGTCCTCGGCAAGACCATTGTGCTCACCGGCGCGGCGCAACCGGCGGTGCTGCGCGACTCGGACACCGACTTCAATCTCGGGCTGGCCATCGGCGCTGCACTCACGGCGCCGCCGGGCGTTTACGTGGCAATGAACGGGCTAGTCGCGTCGTGGGACGCCATCGTCAAGACGGTCGACGGCAGCTTCCGGAAGCTCGAGGCGTGACCGCCATGGCGCTGTTCACTGTCGATGAGCTCGAAGCGGCCAGCCACCTCGTCTACCGCCAGATGAGGCCGACGCCGCAATATGCCTGGCCGCTGCTCGCCTAGCACACCGGCGCCACGGTCTGGGTCAAGCACGAGAACCACAGCCCGACCGGCGCCTTCAAGGTGCGCGGCGGCATCACCTTCATCGACTGGCTCAAACGCTCGTTTCCGAAGACGCCGGGCATCGTCACCGCGACGCGTGGCAATCACGGACAGAGCCAAGCCCGTGCCGCGACCGCCGCCGGGCTGAAGGCGAAGATCCTGGTGCCGTTCGGCAACTCGGTGGAGAAGAACGCGGCCATGCGTGCCTTCGGTGCCGACCTGATCGAATTCGGCAGCGACTTCGACGAGGCCAAGGTCGAGGCGATGCGGCTGGCCGAGGTCGAGGGGCTCTATCCGGTGCCGCCGTTTCACCGCGAACTGGCGCGCGGCGTCGCCACCTATGCGCTCGAGTTCTTCAGCGAGGCGCGCGACCTCGACACCGTCTATGTGCCGATCGGTTGCGGCTCGGGCATCTGCGGCGTCATTGCTGCGCGCGATGCGCTGGGCCTCAAGGCCGAGGTGGTCGGCGTCGTCTCGACCGAAGCGCAATGCGCCAAGCTGTCCTTCGAGGCGGGCAAACTCATCGAGACCAACTCGGCCAACACTATCGCCGACGGCATGGCAGTGCGCGTGCCGGTGCAGGAAGCCTTCGACATCTATTCCAAAGGTGCGAGCCGCATTGTCGCCGTCTCCGATGACGAGGTCGCCGAAGCGATGCGCATCCTTTATCGCGACACGCACAATCTCGCCGAAGGCGCCGGCGCGGCGGCGCTCGCTGCTCTGCTCAACGAAAGGGACAGGATGCGCGGCAAACGCGTCGGCATCATTCTGTCGGGCGGCAATGTCGACATGCCGCTCTATGCCCGCATCCTGACCGGCTGCCTCGACACGCCGGCACAATAACCGCAGAGATTCGCCATCATGAACGCCTTCGACCATCCGCTGATCAAGAAGGGCATGCCGCTGCAGCTTGCCAAACGCCGCGCGCGCATCGCCGCTGGCGAGAAGCCGCTCGGCTGGAAGGTCGGGCTCGGCGCGCCAGCGATGATGGAGAAGCTCGGGCTGCAAGCACCGATCGTCGGCTATCTGATGGAGAGCGCGCTCATTGCCTCCGGCGGCACGGTGTCGCTCAGGGGCTACGTGCGGCCGGTGGCCGAAGCGGAAATCGCCGTGCGCATGGCGGCGACACCGAAGCCGGGGGCTAGCGCCGACGAGGTGCATGCCGCGATCAAGGAGATCATGCCGGCTATCGAGATTGCGGACATGGATGTGCTGCCGACGCCGGACAATCTCGACATCATCCTCGAAGGCGATGTGTTTCAGCGCCATGTCGTTATCGGCGACGAAACGCGGGCCAGCGGCTCGATTGAGGGCCTGACCTCGCGCGTGACGCGGCGTGGTGCGATCATCAACACGACGACCGATCCCGAAGCACTGACCGGCAAGGTGGTCAGCATCGTCACCCACGTCGCGGCAACTTTGGCGGCCTATGACGAGACGCTTATGCCCGGCGACATCATCATTGCCGGGTCGATCACGCCGCCGCAGATGCTGGAGACCGCAGACCTGACCTTCGGTCATGAATTGGATCCGGTCGGCGCGGTGAATATCGCGTTCCGCCACGACTAACCCATTGATCTTCATCAAGGACCGATCCGGCGCGGCGGCTATCGTCGTCGCCAACCGGAGGATTGGCCGATGAAGCAGTGGTCCAGCCATCTCGACGAGATCAAGGCGCTGATGCGCACCTTGCGCGGCGATACGCCGAACGTGATGAAAGCGTTCTCGGGTCTGGCGCAAGCCGCCTCGACGCCGGCGGCGCTCGACGCCAAGGCCAAGGAACTGATTGCACTCGGCATCTCGGTAGCGATCCGCTGCGACGATTGCATCGGCTTCCACGTCAAGGCCGCGCTCGACCACGGTGCCACCCGCGAGGAAGTGATCGAGACGCTCGGCATGGCCATCTATATGGGCGCCGGGCCGTCGGTGATGTACGCCACCCACGCGCTCGAAGCTTACGAGCAGTTCAAGCCGGAAGGCGCCAGCCCCGCTGCCTGACGGCATCGTCCACCGGCGACGAAAACGAAAAACGGCCCGGCAGCCGATAGCGCTGCCGGGCCGCCTCTGATTCAGCCATCAGGTGCGCGCGCGCATCCTGATCTGGAAGCTGTCGAAGCCGAGCTCCGCGACTTGCAGCCAGGCGTAGGAGGCCGACCGGAACGGCACCAGGCTTTCGTACATCTTCTTGAAATGCGGGTTGGTCTTCGACAGTTCGTCGTAGATCCCGTTGGCCGCCTTGTAGCAATCCTCCAGAACCGGCTGCGGGAAAGCGCGCAACTGGGCGCCGGCCGCGACCAGCCGCAACAAAGCCGGCGGATTGACGGCGTCGTATTTCGACAGCGTCCAGTTCCACGCATCGAAGGACGCAGTGTTGATCGCCGCCTGGTAGTGCTTCGGCAGCTCGTTCCACTTCGCCAGATTCATGATGTTGTGGGCCTGGCCGCAGCCTTCCCACCAGCCCGGATAGTAATAGTACTTCGCAACTTTGACGAAGCCGAGCTTCTCATCGTCGTAAGGCCCGACCCATTCGGCGGCGTCGATGGTGCCCTTCTCCAGCGCCGGATAAATATCGCCGGCCGCGATCTGCTGCGGCACCGTGCCGAGCTTCGACAGGATCATGCCGGCGAATCCGCCGACGCGGAATTTCAGTCCCTTGAGATCATCGGTGGTGTTGATCTCCTTGCGGAACCAGCCGCCCATCTGCGCGCCGGTATTGCCGGCGGCGAAGCCGATGCAGTTGAAGTCCTTGAGGAGGTCGTTGAGCAATTCCTCGCCGCCGCCGTGGCGCACCCACGAAATCATCATGCGCGGATTGAGGCCGAAGGGCAGCGCCGTGCCGAAGGTGAAGGCCGGGTTCTTGCCGAAGTAGTAGTAGAGCGCCGTGTTGCCCATCTCGACCGTGCCGTTCTGCACGGCGTCGAGCACCTGCAGGCCGGGCACGATTTCGCCGGCGGCGAACGGCTGAATCTGGAATTTGTTGTCGGTGATTTCACCGACGCGCTTGGCGAAATACTCGCAGCCCCCGTAGAGCGTATCGAGCGACTTCGGCCAGCTGGCGGTGAGCCGCCATTTGACGGTGGGTGACGATTGGGCGATGGCAGGCGCGGCGACCGCCGATCCGGCGAGTCCGACACCGGCGGCTTTCAGGAATTGACGACGTTTCATGGCATTTCCCCTCTGTTGAACCGGTCCGCCGACCCGAGGGATTCAGCCGTGATTGGCCGTTATTGTAATTCGACTGCTACTTCCCAGTGCACATTCCTATTCCGCATTTCATATTCTTGTTTTTGTATTTCTTGTATTGCGTATTCCGACTTCCGCAGTCCCCCACGAGCCGGCGCAGCGTCGGCGATCTTAGGACTTTCCCGGAAAAGCGAAAGGCGAAGGATTGTTTTCAGTGCGGCGGGCAGTTGCCGAGAACGGCTGGCCAAACGCCAAGGTCCGCGCCATAAGCGCGCCGGCTCATTGACTGGCGAAAGACGAATGCTCCCCTGGAAAGTCCTCGATACCGCTCCCGTTCCTGGCGGCCGGAAAGAACTGCGCCTTAAACAGCGCGGCAAGGAATTCGTCATCATGCTCGACAAGCAGGAGCTGATGAGCAGCTATCTGAGCGTCACCGAAAAGGCACTGGCGACCTTCGGCTGCGAGGCCATCAAGACGCGCGAGAAAGCGCGCGTGCTGATCGGCGGCCTCGGCATGGGCTACACCCTGCACGCAACGCTGAAAGTTCTCGGCGACACGGCCGAGGTCCTGGTCGCCGAACTCGTGCCGGCTGTGATCAAATGGGCGCGCGGACCGCTGGCCCATATCATCGACGGCAGTCTGGACGATCCGCGTGTCTCCATTCACGAGACCGACGTGGGCGAACTGATCCGCGGCAGGAAGTCGGCCTATGACGCCATCCTGCTCGATGTCGATAACGGCCCCGATGGGCTGACCCGCAGCGCCAATGACGCGCTCTACGACATGGCCGGCCTCGCCGCCGCGCATCAGGCCTTGCGCAAAGGCGGCGTGCTGGCGGTGTGGTCGTCGACGCCCGATGCGAAATTCACGGCGCGGCTGAAGAAGACCGGCTTCGCGGTCAAGGAATTCCCCTTGCGCGCCAACGGCCCGCATGGCGGCGCCAAACACTTCATCTGGACGGCCACCAAGGCCGGTTAGCGCCGCGTCCCGGCACCCTCGCCAAATCGCCTTATTGTGCCTATCTCTTGGGGACCCGCTCCCACGCATGCGGATATCTCAGGAGTTTTTGGCCATGGACCCAGCCGCTTCCTCACTGATCGACCGCGCCGGGCTCGACAAGGCCAAGGTGCGCGAATTGCTCGGCCGCGGCCTTGAAGGCGCCGACGACGGCGAATTGTTCCTCGAATACAAGCAGACCGAGGCGCTGGCCTTCGACAATGGCCGCCTGAAGCAGGCGACCTACGACACCACGCAGGGCTTCGGTCTGCGCGCGGTGAAGGACGAGGCCGTCGGCTATGCACACGCTTCCGACCTGTCGGAAGGCGCGCTCGCCCGCGCCGCCGATGCGGTGCGCGCGGTCAAGGGCGGCTACTCGGGCAAATATGCCGAGCCGCCGGGCCGCACCAACCGCAAGCTCTACGACGATGTGAACCCGCTCGGCACGCCGGCCTTCGACCAGAAGGTCAAGCTGCTCGAGACCATCGACGCCTATGCCCGCGCCAAGGACCCGCGCGTGCGGCAGGTCACTGCGTCGATCGCCGCCACCTGGCAGGTCGTCGAGATCCTGCGTGCCGACGGCGAGAGCTATCGCGACATTCGCCCGCTGGTGCGCCTCAACGTTTCGGTCGTTGCCGGCGACGGCGATCGTCAGGAAACCGGCAGCTATGGAGTCGGCGGCCGCGAGGGCTATGAGCGCTTCATCGAGCCGTCGATGTGGCAGACCGCCGTCGACGAAGCCGTGCGTCAGGCCATGGTCAATCTTACCGCGGTTGCCGCGCCCGCCGGCGAAATGGATGTCGTGCTGGCCTCCGGCTGGCCGGGCGTGATGCTGCACGAAGCTGTCGGCCATGGCCTCGAGGGCGACTTCAATCGCAAGAAGACCTCGGCTTTTGCCGGCCTGATGGGTCAGCAGGTCGCCGCCAAGGGCGTCACCGTCATCGACGACGGCACCGTGCAGCAACGCCGCGGTTCGCTCACCATCGATGACGAAGGCACGCCGACCAACCGCACCGTGCTGATCGAGGACGGCATCCTTGTCGGCTATATGCAGGACCGCCAGAACGCGCGGCTGATGGGCATGAAGCCGACCGGCAATGGCCGTCGTGAATCTCACGCCCATGTGCCGATGCCGCGCATGACCAACACGGCGATGCTCGCGGGGGACAAGGAGCCGGCCGAGATCATCGCTTCGGTGAAGAACGGCCTCTATGCCGTGAACTTTGGCGGCGGCCAGGTCGACATCACCTCGGGCAAATACGTGTTCCAGTGCACCGAGGCGTATAAAATCGAGAACGGCAAGGTCACAGCGCCGGTCAAAGGCGCGATGCTGATCGGCAACGGCCCGACCGACCTGCATCGCATCAGCATGATCGGCAACGACTTCGCGCTCGATCCCGGCATCGGCACCTGCGGCAAGAACGGCCAGGGCGTGCCGGTCGGCGTCGGCCAGCCAAGCCTGCGCATGGACAGGATCACGGTGGGCGGGACCGCCTAGCCGATCTGTCCGGGAAGCTCCAAAAAGGCCGAACCCGGAATCCAGCGTCATACGCCGCGCTTGTTTCTGGCTTCCGGGTTCGCGCTAACGCGCGCCCCGGAATGACTCCTGCTACCTCACCACGCCCGAAATGCAGCACGGCTTGTGCCGCGGCCGGGTGATGCGATCCTTCAAAAAACAACGCGCCGACGGGCCGATGTAGCCCGGCCGCACGTAAGTCCACGCGCGGCAGCGCTTGTCCGCCGAGCAGGCCTCACCGCAGGCCGCGCCGGTGGCGTCCGGCGGCAATTCGAAATTGCGGTAGTCGCCGCCGAGACGGTCGATGGAAAACTCGGTCGTGCCGAGGCGCGGCTCGATAACGCCCGCGCCCTTCACGCCGGAAACGCAGCAGGCATCGTCGTTGCGCGGCGGCACCTTGTTCTTGAGCCAGCAGGTGGCCAGCGCGTTGGCCGTGCGCGGATAGGAAAAGCTCCAGCTCAGACAGCGGGCATCGCGTTCGCAGCGCGCGGCGCAGACCTGCGGATCGCCGCTCTTGATCTCGAACTTGAAATAATCGCCGCCGCGCCTGTCGAAGCCGGACTGGGCCTGCGCCGGTCCGGCCGCGGCCACCGATATGACGAGCATGGCCAGAAGGGCGGTCGCCTTCCCCATAATCCCGGTCGGTTCGAAGCTCAATCGCATACCGGCCAGCCGTTCCCGCGCCCCGCGTGAATGCCGGCCGCCGCTGCCCTGCAGTTGCCGTGCAGGTGCAGCATGACAGATGCCACGGAACAAGACAAAATCCTCACTCCGACGATGGGAGGATGTCCTGCCGGGTACCCGCCTGTCGCCGCTGCCGACATTCGCGGACCATGCGAGCCAACGCACGGCCAGACGCGAACCTGCCGTCGCGGCGTCCCGAGGCTTCGAAAATGCACGCCGTTAGCGATCGCTCATGGAGCCCAAGGGCCCGCGTGGCGCGTTTTCGCGATCGCGTCGCCGCGACGGATCGCTACGATCTCGTCTCGATTGCACTGTTCGCGGTGCTGCTGGTGCTGATCTTCGTCACCTTGGGCGACTACGCCATTACTAATGACGAGGAGGTGCAGCAGCGCTACGGCGAGATGATCGTCGCCTACTACACCAGCGGCTTCGAAGACCGCTCGCTGTTTCACTTCGCCAATCTCTATCTCTACGGGGGCCTGTTCGACGTCACCGCGGTGCTGACGCAGCGCCTGTTGCCGGCGATCGAGCCCTACGCCATCCGCCATGTGCTGTGCGCGCTCACCGGCATCGGCGGCATCCTTGCGGCCTGGGCGACCGCGCGGCTGGTCGCCGGGCCGCGCGCCGCCGCGATCGCCGCCCTCGCGCTGGCGCTGTGCGGGCCGTGGTACGGCTCGATCTTCAATCACACCAAGGACATTCCCTTCGCCGCGGCAATGATGGCGGCGACGTTCTTTCTGCTGCGCATGAGCCGCGACCTGCCGCGGCCGCGCTGGAGCGGCGTCATCTGGTTCGGCGTCTTCCTCGGCTGCGCGCTCGGCATTCGCGTGCTCGGCCTGCTGCTGGTCGGCTATGCGGGGCTTGCGATCCTCATCAGCGGGCCGCGCTGGCGCGGCAATTGGCGCGAGGCTTTCGAATTCTCGGCCCGTTCGATCACGGCGCTGCTGCCCGCGTTCCTCATCGGCTACGCCATCATGCTGCTGGCATGGCCGTGGTCGGCGCTATCGCCGCTCAATCCGATCCGCGGCCTCATCGACTTCGGCGCGTTCCACTATCAGATCCGAACGCTGCTCGACGGCCAGGTCTATGAGATGGCTAACGTGCCGCGCTGGTACATCCCCGCTTATCTGCTCTACAAGCTGCCGCTGGTCATGCTCACCGGCGCCATTGTGGCGCTGGGCTTCGTGCTGTGGCCGCGCGGCGGCAAAGTGGCCGGCGCCCTGCGCCGACGCAATGAAACGCTGCTGCTGGCAACGATCGCAATCTTTCCGGTGCTATGCCAGGTGATCGATCGCGGCCCGGCTTTCACCGGCTTGCGACATTTCCTGTTCGTGGTGCCGGTGTTCGCGGTGCTGGCCGGCATCGGTTTCGATGCGGCGCTGACCCAGGTCGCGCTGTGGCGGCCATGGCTGGCGCGCGTGTCCGCGATCGCCATCCTTGCCGCATTCGGCTGGAATGCGAGCGTGCTCGTCGCGCTGCATCCCTATGAGTATCTATTCTACAATCCACTGGTCGGCGGGCTGCCTGGCGCCTCCGGTCGCTATGAAGGCGACTACTGGGTCACGATCATGCCGGAAGCGGTGACCGACCTCGAAGCCTACATCGCGAAGATCGACGCCACCGGCGATCATCCGCATCGCTATACGGTCGCGGTGTGCGGCGACCGCCTGCCCTTCGAGAAGGAGGCCAATGCCCGCCTGCAATGGGTGCAGGATTGGAGCCAGGCCGAATTCTTCATCGCGCCGACGCACATGAATTGCGACCGCGCGCTCGGCGGCAACGAGATCGTCCGCATCAGCCGGCTCGGCGTGAAGATCGGCGTGGTCAAGGACCGCCGCGATTTGCTGGCAATGGCGGTCGCCGGCTGGCCCTGAGGCAGATACTTGCTCGGTCGCGTTTCCGGACGGCGAACCGGCTTCCACTTCGCCTGGAAACGCTCCGCAAAAATTTAAGCGCCCGCCGGAGGGGCCAGCGGGCGCTTGTTGATCCGGCGCGAGAGGGGATTTTCGCGGTATCGGATCGACGGCCGGTGAGAGGGATCGGCCGTTTATCGGGAGCGCGCGGATCGGCGCACTCGCTATGTCCTAGATCGCCTGACGTGCCGGCCGATCGGTCGGCGGACTCCGGAAGGCCTTGCTGTCGCCTTCCCAGGTCACGATGCGCGATCGCGAGCGATTCATCCGGCGCTCGATGGCCCGCTCCGAGAGCAGCGCCGTCGGGTCTTCCCACAGCGGCGCAGCGAAGGCGTCATTCACATCCGCACGGGTGATGCCGATGTCGGCGAGCATGCGGCCATCGAGGTTGGCCAGCATCCGGGCGTCGCGGCGGTGGCGGATGGCGCGAGCGACGGCTTTGACCGAGACGACCACGAGCGAGAGGGCGTTACCCAGGGCGCGGGCCAGGGTACCGGCGGCAAGCGGCAAAACAGGGTATGCGGTCGTCATGGTCATCTCCATTTCCTGCACGTGATCAGGATGTTAGTCGCCCTGACCGGGCCGGCGGGCCACCCGGTTCCTGCACCCGATTCCCTGCCGGCACAGTCAATATGCGCTTGCGGTATTGATTAGTGAAACGAATGTTTTTAATCTGACCGATCAGGAACCGTGATGTGATACCGGGCGGGACCAAAATCCCGCGATCTGCCAAGGAGTCGCCCATGACCGCCCTGCTCGATGCCGACCAGCTCCGGACATTCATCGCCATCGCCGAGACCGGCAGCTTCACCAAAGCCGCCGAGGTCGTGAACAAGACGCAGTCCGCTGTATCCATGCAGATGAAGCGGCTGGAAGAACGGCTCGACCGCGCGGTGTTCGTGCGTGATGGCCGCGCCTCCAAGCTGACCGAGGACGGCCAGCGCCTGCTCGATTACGCACGGCGCATCATCAAGCTGAACCTGGAGACGATCGCGGCTTTCGGTGACGAAGAGCTGTCCGGCCGCGTGCGACTCGGCGTGCCGGACGATTACGCCGACCGCTATCTGCCCGAGATCATGGCGCGGTTCTCGCGTGCCTATCCCGGCGTCGAGCTGTCGGTGATTTGCGAACCGTCGGTCGATCTGTGGGAGCGGATCGACGGCAACGAGATCGATCTCGCCATCGTCACCAATTGCGAGTCGCAGCGCGCCGCCGAGACCTTCCGCCGCGAGCGGCTGCTGTGGGTGACGTCGAACCGTCATAC
>JAEZEY010000126.1 GCA_023432845.1 Pseudomonadota bacterium | reverse complement strand
GTCTACGACGCCGTCATCCTCAAGACGCTCGGCGCAACGCGTCTGCGGCTGATCGGCGCCTATACCATCGAGTACCTGCTGATCGCCGCCGCCACCGCCGTGTTCGGCGTTTTGTCCGGCACCGCCGCAAGCTGGCTGATCGTCACCGAGCTGATGCGGCTGCCGTTCGCCTGGCAGCCCGGCGCGGCACTGATCGCGACGCTGGCCGCCGTACTGGTCACCGTGGTACTTGGCCTCGCCGGCACATTCTCGGCGCTCGGTCAGAAGCCAGCCCCGGTGCTGCGCAACATGTAGCTTCCCGGGGCCGGTTTTCGCTCGAGGAGCGCCTTAACACCTTGGTTTGCCAGCGACATTCCGCCGCGCCGGCAGCCTGTTCGGCGGCAGCCCTTGTTTTTGCGGCGAAATCGGCCCTGCCGCCAAAGGTTAATATTCCGCAATGTGGCGCCGACATGCCCCCGCCATATCTGGCGTCCAACCTCACCAACCATTACATTCGGCAATACGAGCGCCAATCCCGCCACATGGGGAGACGCGCCTGACGACAGCCGGCACCGTCACCTGACAAGCGCCGGCACTGAGAAGAGGGAACTTTGATGTCGGATTTCGACCGTAACGTTGCTGCCCGCGGCTACGGCACTGCCGCGCGCGCCGCGGAGATCGATGCAGGCCTGCGCGCCTACATGATCCGCATTTACAACTACATGGCCGCCGGCGTCGCTCTGACCGGCGTTGTCGCCTGGCTGACCTTCAACGCCGCCGTCGTGACCGGCCCGGACGGCGCGATCACTGGCCTGACGTCGTTCGGCCAGACGATCTTCAGCGGCCCGCTGACGATCGTGCTGTTCCTCGGCACGCTCGGCCTTGTCTTCTTCCTGAGCTTCCGCGTGCACACGCTGCAGGCCTCGACCGCGCTCGGGTTGTTCATGCTCTACGCCGGACTGCTCGGCCTGATGCTGTCGTCGGTGTTTCTCGCCTACACCGGCGCGTCGATCACCCGCACCTTCTTCATCTCCGCGGCGTCGTTCGGTGCGCTGAGCCTGTACGGCTACACCACACAGCGTGACCTGTCGCCGATCGGCTCGTTCCTGATCATGGGCTTGTTCGGCCTCATCCTGGCGATGGTGGTCAACATCTTCCTGAAGAGCTCGGGCCTCGACTTCGCCATCTCGGCGATCGGCGTCCTGGTCTTCGCCGGCCTGACCGCCTGGGATACCCAGAAGATCAAGGAGATGTATGACGTCAACGACGACGGCACCGTCGCCGGCCGCAAGGCGGTGATGGGCGCGCTGACGCTCTACCTCGACTTCATCAACCTGTTCCTGTTCCTGCTGCGCTTCCTCGGCGATCGCCGCTAACGCACGGACAGAGCCAGTTGCCAGATTGAACGCCCCGGCCTAAAGCCGGGGCGTTTTCTTTCATGGCACGCTCATGAACATCCGCCCGACCACGCCCGCCGACATTCCGGCCATCACCGCCATCTACGCCCACGCCGTGCGCACCGGCACCGCCACGTTCGAGCTCGAGCCGCCGGACGAGGCCGAGATGCTGCGCCGCTACGACAAGCTGCGCGCCGGCGGGTTTCCCTACATCGTTGCCGAGATCGACGGCCAGGTGGTCGGCTACGCCTATGCCGGGCCGTTCCGCGAGCGCGCGGCCTATCGCTTCACCGTCGAGGATTCGATCTATATTTCCCCCGACCGTCAGAAGCTCGGCGTCGGCAAGGCACTGATGGCGGAGCTGATCAGGCTCTCCACCGAGGCCGGCTTCCGGCAGATGCTGGCGGTGATTGGTGACTCGGCGCAGGCCGGTTCGATCGCCCTGCACAAGGCCTGCGGCTTCGAGCACGCCGGGGTGTTCAAGTCGGTCGGCTACAAATTCGGCCGCTGGCTCGACACCGTGCAGATGCAATTGCCGCTCGGCAAAGGCGACAGCGCGCCGGCTTCAGCCTCCCGATAGGGCACGGCGTATGGGTGAGATCAATTCGCCAGCGCCAGCTGCGGCTTGTCGATGACGCGCAGCACGCGGTCGAGCTCATGGCCACGGCGCAGGATCAATCCGGTCGCCGAGATGACGCTGTAGGCACCCTGGCGCTGCGCCAGCCTCGGGTCCTTCTCGATGCGGTACAAGGGCACTTCCGACGAGCGCCGGAAGACCGAAAACACAGCCCGGTCTTTGAGGAAGTCGATGGCGTAGTCGCGCCATTCGCCGGCGGCGACCATACGGCCGTACAGATCGAGAATGCGATTTAGCTCACGGCGATTGAAGGTAACCTGTCCAAGCAGGTTGGGAGCGCCGCGCGCCTGGGCGCCGCCCCCGAAAGACTGGCTTGGCTCGCTGTCGCCGGACCCGATCGTCATGCGGCCTCCCCTTTTGTGCGAGTGAATCATCGCGCCACCGGCGCTCAGCCGCAAGCCCCTGATTCTCTTGCCAGGATTGCGTGCTGCGGTTCCCAATACCACTGGCCGGCAAAACTCCGCGATTTCGAGCCAAACGTCGCACGCAACATCACGAACTCGTCAGCACTTCTCACAATAACGCCCAATTTCGGTCAATCGCCGGACACGAGGCCTTGGGATAAGGGCCTCGTTGCCTCAAGGCCCGGTCCGGTTTGACCTCCGGATTCCTCAGCCCCCCAGCCCCCCGGGGGTCTTCGGACCGGGCCGATCGAGTTCAGAGTTGAGTAGCGTTCGATTCAATCCCCTATGCCTTAGGGCCGGCTCAAAAAGCCGGCCCTATTTTTGTGCAGCGCGTATGATAAGGCGCGCCCATCGGACGCGCCTGCGATCAATTCAGCGTCGCGTCTGCGCGATTACTTCATCGCCACGGTCGCGGCCCCGACCATCAGGCTTGGTTTGCCGTTGACGGTGCTCTGCACCAGCACGACGAAGTGATTGATGTCCGATAGCGTGAAATCCGCATTCGGAATCTCGCTCAGCGGAAGCGTGAAAGTTTCCGCTTTGCCGCTCCAGGTGCCCAGTTTCACCCAGCGACGAACGACGTTGTAGTAGTTCAGGTTCTGCCCGCGATTTTCGCCGCGCTGGATCGTGACTTCGATCTTGTCCGTCACCGGGCACAGCCAAACTTCGGCGGAGACCGGCTCGCCATCGACGCGCGGTACGTTCACGACGACCCTGCCGTCTTCGATGGCCGCTTTCACCGCCAGCCGCAGCGCCAGTTTGTCGTTGCGCGACTTGGCGACCGCGTCCTCGATCGCCGCCTTGTCGCTGCCGAGCGCGTGAACGACGCCATTGACCACCGCCTGCGGCGTATAGACGGCGCCGTCGCCGCGCGCGGCAGAGTAGGCGCGTTGCCGCTTGCTGTGGCCTTTCAGCGCCAAAGTGTCTTTCCAGCCAAGATAATCCCAGTAGTCGACTGGCAGGCTCATGGCGATAACGGACGGGTCATGAGCCAGATTGCCGAGCAGCCGGTCGGCCGGCGGGCAGGAGGAGCAACCCTGGCTGGTGAACAGCTCGACCACGGCTTTCGGCTCCCCGCCGGCGGCGGGGCTCACGACAGCCAGCGCCGCAGCGAATGCTGCAGCAGAGGTCAGGCGGCTCAGTCTCATTTAGGCGGGATACTCCGGTCTCGGCGGGATTTTCCGGTCACGCAACGCGCATCATATAGGGACAAAAGTAAATCACCCGCCACTCACTTCGCAGTGAGGGCGGGTGACTGTAGTCCGGAACCGGCGCAGCGTCAGGCGGCGAGCTGACGCAGCACGTATTGCAGGATGCCGCCGCTGCGGAAATATTCCAGCTCGTCGAGCGTATCGATGCGGCAGATCAGCGGCACATTCTTCACCGTGCCGTCGCCCATGGTGATCTCGGCGGTCAGTTTCTGCCGCGGCTTGAGGTCGCCCTCGAGGCCGCGGATCGTGACCTTCTCGTCGCCCTTGAGACCGAGCGACTGCCACGACGTGCCTTCTTCGAAGTTGAGCGGCATCACGCCCATGCCGACCAGATTCGAGCGGTGGATGCGCTCGAAGGACTGCGTGATCACGGCGCGGATGCCGAGCAGCACGGAGCCCTTGGCCGCCCAGTCGCGCGACGAACCGGTGCCGTATTCCTTGCCGGCGAAGACGACGAGCGGAACCTTCTCGGCCTTGTAGCGCATGGCCGCGTCGTAGATCGTCATCTTCTCTTTCGACGGATAGTGGATCGTCACACCGCCTTCGACGCCCGGCACCATCTGGTTCTTGATGCGGATGTTGCCGAAGGTGCCGCGCATCATCACCTGATGATTGCCGCGCCGCGTGCCGTACTGGTTGAAGTCGATCGGGCGCACCTGGTGGTCGCGCAGATACTGGCCCGCCGGGCTCGCCTCCTTGATCGAACCGGCCGGCGAGATGTGGTCGGTGGTGATCGAGTCGAGGAACAGGCCGAGCACGCGCGCGCCCTCGATATCCTCGATCGGCACTTCCTTGCGCTGCATGCCTTCGAAATACGGCGGGTTCTGCACGTAGGTCGAGCGGTCGTCCCAGCCATAAGTGAGACCGCCCTTGACGGCGATCTTGCGCCAGTTGGTGTCGCCCTTGAACACGTCGGCGTACTTCGCGGCGAAGATCTTCTTCGTCACATATCTGGAGACGAACTTGGCGATCTCCTTGTTGGTCGGCCAGATGTCCTTGAGATAGACCGGCTTGCCCTTCTTGTCGGTGCCGATCGGATCCTTGGTGAGATCGACATACATCGACCCGGCCAGCGCATAAGCGACGACCAGCGGCGGCGACGCCAGATAGTTGGCACGCACGTCCGGATTGACGCGGCCTTCGAAGTTGCGGTTGCCCGACAGCACCGCGGCCGACACCAGATCGTTCTTGTTGATCGTCTCGGAGATTTCCTCCGGCAGCGGGCCTGAGTTGCCGATGCAGGTGGTGCAGCCGAAGCCGACAAGGTTGAAGCCGACCTTGTCGAGGTCCTTCTGCAGGCCCGATTTGGCGAGATATTCGGCGACGACCTGCGAGCCCGGCGCCAGCGAGGTCTTCACCCACGGCTTCGACTTGAGGCCCAGCGCCGCCGCCTTGCGGGCCAGGAGGCCCGCGCCGATCATGACGCTCGGGTTCGAGGTGATGGTGCAGGACGTGATGGCGGCGATGACGACGTCGCCATGGCCGAGATCGTGCTTGCGGCCTTCGACCGGCGCGCGCTTCTTCAGCTCCGCGGCCTTGTTGTATTCCTTGTCCATCGCCGTGGTGAAGCCGGCGACCACATCCGGCAGCGCGATGCGGTCCTGCGGGCGCTTTGGACCCGACAGCGACGGCTGCACGGTGGCAAGGTCGAGCGTCAGAATATCGGTGAACACCGGGTCGGGCGTGCGCGCTGTGCGATAGAGACCCTGCGCCTTGGCGTAGGCGGCGGCGAGCTTGACCACGTCGGCCGGGCGGCCGGTATCCTTCAGATACTGGATGGCGTCGTCGTCGACCGGCGAGAAGCCGCAGGTCGCGCCGTATTCCGGCGCCATGTTGGCGAGCGTCGCACGGTCGGCGACCGGCAGGTGCGCCAGGCCCGGGCCGAAGAACTCGACGAACTTACCGACCACGCCACGCGCGCGCAGCATCTGCGTCACGGTGAGCACGAGGTCGGTGGCGGTGAGGCCTTCCTTGAGCTTGCCGACCAGCTTGAAGCCGATCACTTCCGGCAGCGTCATCGACAGAGGTTGGCCGAGCATCGCGGCTTCCGCCTCGATGCCGCCAACGCCCCAGCCGAGCACGGCGACGCCGTTGACCATGGTGGTGTGCGAGTCGGTACCGACCAAAGTGTCCGGATAGGCCACGGTCATCTCGGCGGTCTTCTTGCCGATGGTGATCTTGTCCTTCTTGGTCCAGACGACGCGCGACAGGTATTCGAGATTGACCTGGTGGCAGATGCCGGTGCCGGGCGGCACGACGCGGAAATTGTCGAACGAGCGCTGCGCCCACTTCAGGAAGGTGTAGCGCTCCTGGTTCTGCCGATATTCTTCATCGACGTTCTTCTTGAAGGCCTTGCTGTCGCCGAAGAAGTTGACGTTGACCGAGTGGTCGATGACGAGATCGACCGGGATCAGCGGATTGATCTTCTTGGGATCGCCGCCGAGCGTTTCCATGGCGTCGCGCATGGCGGCGAGATCGACTACCGCCGGCACGCCGGTGAAGTCCTGCATGAGGACGCGCGCCGGGCGGAAGGCGAATTCATGGGTGGACGTCTTGGTCTTCATCCACTGGGCGACGGCCTTGATGTCTTCCTTGGTGACCGTCGTGCCGTCCTCGTTGCGCAGCAGGTTCTCGAGCAGCACCTTCATCGAGAACGGCAGTCGCGAAATGCCTTTCAGGCCGTTCTTCTCCGCCAGCGGGAGGCTGTAATAAGCATAGGTCTTGGAGCCGACCTTGAGGGTCTTGGCGCATTTGAAGCTGTCGAGCGAGGTCATGCTTTGGTTTCCATTCCCGGCGGGGGCAACGATCCGAATTCCGCGCCCGGCCTGTGTAAGTCATTGGCCTAAATAGGGAATTCAAAGGCCTCTGGCTTGCCAGCGCAATTATGCGATAGCAGGGCGCCGCTGTTGGCTGGCTTATAGTGTCTTTTTTTGCGCGGCGCCATCATCACTGGGATCATTCCAGAGTATGAATTTGATCGAGCTATTATTCCGGACCGTCAAAAGCGGCCACGCCAGCGAGCGAAGGCACAATCGATGCGGCTCGTGAGCGACAGCCTGGCCTGCGAGCGCGGCGGGCGGCGGGTCTTTGCCGGCGTGAATTTCACGGTATCGGCCGGCGAGGCCATGATCGTGACCGGCCGCAATGGCGCCGGTAAATCGACGCTGCTGCGGGTAATCGCGGGGCTGCTGCGCGCGGCGGAAGGCACGATCGAGCTGACCGGCGGTATCGAGGAAGCGAGCCTGCCCGAGCAGACCCATTACCTGGGCCATCTCGATGCGGCCAAGCCGTCGCTGACGGTGCGCGAGAACCTGACCTTCTGGGCGAACTTTCTCGGCAAGCCGGACGAGACGGCGATGGACGCCGCCCTCGAGGCCGTCGAACTCGGCAGCCTCGCCGACCTGCCGGCGGCCTACCTCTCGGCCGGGCAGAAGCGGCGGCTGTCGATCGCCCGCCTCCTCGCCGTCAAGCGGCCGGTCTGGCTGCTCGACGAACCCACCTCCGCTCTCG
>JAEZEY010000508.1 GCA_023432845.1 Pseudomonadota bacterium | reverse complement strand
GCTCTCGCGTGACATCATCGGGCAGGCAAAAGGGATCCTGATGGAGCGACTCAAGGCGACCCCCGAGCAAGCCTTTGACATCCTTCGCCGGTCCTCTGTGCGCCTGAACATAAAGCTCCGCGAGATTGCGCTCCGCCTGACCGAGACGGGAGAGCTGGACACCCTCAACCCTGAAGGGACGTAGCGTCCGCCGCGCTGGCGTGACGCGCGCCAAAGCGGAGGACGTCTGCGATCGTCACCGGCTCATCCCTTGAGCCCGGCCGAGGCTATCCCCTCAATGAAGTAGCGCTGACCGAAGGCGAACAGCACCAGCATCGGCAAGGTGACGACCAGTGCCGCCACCATGACGTACTGGTAGTCGCCGTGCCCTCCGGCGGTGGGGGAGAACAGCTGCATGGCGTAGGAGATGCCGAGCGGCACCGTGTACTGCTCGGGGCTCCCGAAGTTGAGGTAGATCAACGGCCCCTGGAACGCATTCCACGACGCCTGGAATTCGAAGAGGAACACAATGATCGCGCTCGGCAGCGCTAGCGGGAAGGCGATCCGGCGGAACAGTCCGAAGGTGGAACAGCCATCGATCCGGGCCGCCTCGAACAGTTCCCTGGGCAGCGACAGGTAGAACTGGCGCATCAGGAAGATGTAGAACGACGAACCGAACATCGTCGCCCCCCACAGCGGGACGTTGGTGCCGAGAAAACCCAGGTTCTTCCAGATCAGGTAGTTCGGCACCAGCGTGACGGCGCCGGGCAGCATCATCGATGCGAGCAGCAGGCCGAACAGCAGTTGCTTGCCCGGGAACCGGAAGTAGGCGAACCCGAATGCCACCAGAGAACTCGACAGGGTCACCAGCGTCGCCGCGGCCAGTGCGATGAAGATCGAGTTGCCCACCCAGGCCAGCAGCGGCAGCTGGTTCCACACCTCGACGTAGTTCTCCGGCGCGAAGGTCTGCGGGATCAGGCGGTTGTCGAACACTTCACCGCGTGGCTTCAGGCTGGCCGACAGCAGCCACGCGAGCGGGTACACGAAAGCCCCCGCCAGGGCTGCCAGCACCAGCCAGCGCAGCCCTTGCCCGATCCAGAATGGAGCGCCGCGCCCCTGCGGCAGGTTCTCGACAGCCTCCGGCCTCTCCACCCGGATCGGGTCGGCAGGAGCGAGCGTGACCGGCCGAGCCGGAATGGTGGTCATCGCCGTCCCCCTTCGTAGTAGACGAACCGGTCGCCGACGCGCATCTGGATCATCGTGATGATCAGGATGATCACGAACAACAGCCAGGCCATGGCGGCCGCGAGGCCGAAGTTGAACTGCTGGAAGGCGGCCTGGTACAGGTACACGCCGTAGAACAGCGCTGCCTCGGGGCCGCCCCCGGTGTTGTCCCGGAAGAACAACAGGTACGCCTGGTCGAAGACCTGCAGGGCCGCGATGGTGTTGACGATGACGAGGAAGAACAGCGTCGACGAGATGAGCGGTACCGTGATCGAGAAGAACTGTCGCAGCTTCGATGCGCCGTCCACGGACGCGGCTTCGTACAACTCCCGCGGCACGTTCTGCAGGGCGCCGAGCAGGATCACCATCGAGCCGGCCACCTGCCACAGCGACATCAGGACGATCGACGGCTTCACCCAGGCTGGGTCGACCAACCACTGGGGGCCCTGGATGCCGAAGAGGCCGAGGAACTGGTTGATCGCCCCGACATTGCCGTTGAGTAGCAGGAGGAACACCGAGGCGGTCGCCACCATCGGGGTCATCTTGGGCAGGTAGAACACCGTCCGGAAGAAGCCCCGACCCCGCCGGACGCCGGCCAGCAGAACGGCGAGCGCAAGGGCGATGATGATGCCGAGCGGCACTTCGAGGATGGCGTAAAAGAAGGTGTTGCCCAGGGAGGTCAGCACCTTCGGGTCCTCCACGATGAGCTGGTAGTTGCGCAGTCCGACCGGCTCAGCGGCGTTGGTCGCCAGGTCGTAGTCGGTGAACGACAACACCGCCGAGTAGCTCATCGAGATCACCGTGAAGACCAGGAACCCGACGATCCACGGCGCGATGAACAGGTAGCCGGCGATCGCCTCCCGCCGGTTGTAGGGCTGTCGGCTCCGCTTCGGGCGCACGGGTGGGGTGGTGGTGGCCATCGCCGCCGTCCCTACCTGACCTGCTCCCAGGCGCGTTGGGCGGCTGCCTGGGCGTCGGCCAGCGCCTGTTGGGTCGGCTTCTCCCCGGTCAGCGCGACCACCACCGCGTTGTTGAGCTCCTGGGTGACCTGCTGACCAATCGGAGAGCTCCCCAGCGTCCGGTTGTTGGGAAGGATTTCGTAGTAGGTGTCGATCACCTGGTCGAAGTCAGCGTTGCCCGAGCTCTTCACGAACTGCTCACGGACGGCAGCGTCCGCCAGCGGTGAAGCGGTCATCAGGCCGGTCGCGATGGAGTTCTTCTCCTCCACGGTCTTGGCGCGTGCCTCGCCGGCAGCCACCCAGGCGTCGGTCGAGGTGGCGTGGATCGCCCAAGCGCACGCCGCGGACGGGTTCTTTGCCGCCTTCGGGATCGCGAACGCGGTGCCGCCGGCCATCGCGACCGGCTCCCCGTCGGCGTCCTTGATCGGGATCGCCTCAATGCTCACCTTGTCGGCGGTGTTAGCCAGCACATTGGGATACCACTGCGCCCAGGTCTGGACACCCACTTGGTCCTTGACGTACTGATTGGCGTCACCGAAGACGTCCATCGTGTCCTTGAAGCTCTTCACCTTGGGGTAGCCGCCCTGGGCATCCATCAACTGCTTGAGCCAGTCCAGCGTCTCAAGGTTCTTCGGGTTGTCGAGCGTAGGAGACCCGTCCTCGTTGTAGATCTGTCCACCGCACGCAGTCACCCAGATCC
>JAEZEY010000331.1 GCA_023432845.1 Pseudomonadota bacterium | reverse complement strand
ACCTAGCGTTGCGGGGTGACGTCGGTTACCGGGTTGCGCGGCGGCGTCACGTCGGTGACCGGATTGCGCGGCGGGGTGATGTCGCGGACGGGGTTCGCGGGACGGACCGGTGTTGCCGGGGCTGGCGTGGCCGCCGGCGGTGGAGGCGCGGCGGCTGGCATTACGGTCGCACCGAGCCGCGTCGGCAGCGGCAGGCCATGCGGATAGTAGCTCCAGCCGATGAAAAACACGGCAAACAGGATCGCCGTGAGGCCGGCCGCCGTGGTCCGGCTCTGCCACGACATCAGATTGCCGATCAGGCTGGCGACGAAGACAAAGAACGCCAGGATGATCACATAAAGCCAGTTCACCTCGGCCAGATCGATCGGCATGGATGTCTTCCTTCAGGCGGCACCAGAATTTGTATTTTAGCGCAGAGGCCGGCCTTGGGCCACGCGAACGGCCGCTACGTTTCGCGACCGTGAACGCCACGGTTTCTGAGAGTGAAAAAGCGTCAGTTTTGCGGCGCGTCGATCAGGCTGACATGGGCGGCCACCACCCGCCAGCCTTCGGGAAAGCGTACCCAGGTCTGCATCTGCCGGCCGATCTTGCCCGGCGCCGACGGCCGCTCATAGAGCGTCGCGGCCGTGGCGAAGTCTCGGCCATAGGTCGTGATCGACGTCTTCGACAAGGTACGGCCGAGCCCGACTGGCGAACGCGCAGCGCGGAACGCCTTGATCTCGGCATAGCCGTAGAGGATTTCGCCGGCGCCGTAGCGGATGGTGCGCGGATCGTCGTGGAACAGTTCGTCGAGCTTGTCGACGTCGTTGTCCACCAGCGCCTGCTCGTACTCTTCAAAGGCCTTGCGCACCTCGGCGACGACGTCGGGGATATCGATTTCCATCTTGCTCATGCCTTTGCTTCCGTTCGTCCCCGCGCATAGCCGTCCAAAGGACGGCGTTCTTTCAGAACGCCTATGGCGGGGACCCAGTCTTAAGCCGCAGTTCGCAGCCTCTGGATTCCCGCTTTCGCGGGAACGAACGGAGTGTGTTGCGAATGTCTCGTTACAATGTCGGCCTTGGCGCCGCCACCACGCCCATCGTCTCCAGCGCATGCGCGATGCGCAGGGCGACGTCCTCGCGCCACGGCGCGGCGATGATCTGCACGCCGATCGGCAGCGGCTTGAGCGGCACCGGCACCGTCACCACCGGCAGGCCGATGAAGGAGATCGGTTGCGTATAGAGCCCCATATTGGCGCGCACCGGCATTTCGACGCCGTCGAGCGTGAAGTTGACCTGGCCGATCTTTGGCGCGGTCACCGGCGTTGCCGGCGCGAGGATGGCGTCGCAATCCTTGAACAACGCGAGCACCGCGTCGCGATACCAGCGGCGGAAGTTCTGCGCCTTCACCACGAGCGTGGACGGGATCATGGCGCCGGCGATCAGGCGGTCGCGCACCGCCGGATCGAAATCATTCGCCTGTGTGCGCAGGCGTTCGAGATGCAGCGCCGCGCCTTCGGTCGTGGTGATGACATAAGCGGCGGATCGGGCGCGATTGGCTTCAGGGATTTCCACCGCGCGCGCCCCCGCCGCCTTGGCCACCGCGTCGAGCGCGCTCAAGGCTTCGGGCGATGCGCCTTTGCGGAAATAGCCGCCGGCCACAGCGACTCGCAGGCCATCGAGCCCCTGCTCCAGAAACGGCGTCGTCGATTCCAGCGGGCGATCGACGCAGGCCGCATCCCCGGTGTCGAAGCCCTGCATCGCATCGTAGCTCAGCGCCAGATCGCGCACCGAGCGCGCGAAGGGCCCGAGATGGTCGAGCGAGGCGACGAAGGGGAACGAGCCCGCCCGCGTCAGCCGGCCATAGGTCGGTTTCAATCCGAAAACGCCGCACAGCGACGACGGCACGCGAATGGAGCCGTTGGTGTCGGAGCCGAGCGCCAGCGGCACCATGCCGCCGCCGACCGCGCTGCCCGAGCCGCCGGACGAGCCGCCGGTCATGCGTTCGGGATCGTGCGGATTGCGCGAGGGTCCGTCATGCACATTCTCGCCGGTGAAGTCGTAGGCGTATTCGCCCATGTTGAGCGCGCCGGTGAGCACCGCACCGGCCGCTTCCAGCCGCTCGATCAGCACCGCGTCGCGCCTGGCGGCTGCACGCTTGCGGTTGATCTTCGAGCCGGCGAGGGTCGGCAGCCCTTCGACGTCAAACAGGTTCTTCACCGCGAAAGGCACGCCGGCGAGCGGCAGCTTTGCCCTGTCGGGCGAGGCATCGACCGCCCTCGCCTTGGCGCGCGCGCGCTCGGCGGTCACCGCCGTGAAGGCATTGAGCACGGGATTGCGCTTGTCGATGACGGCAAGCATCTGCTCGGTCACGTCCAGCGCGCTGGCTTTTCCGGATTGAACCGCGGCCGCGATCTCGGCGGCGGACGACCAGGTGATGTCGCTCATGTCGAATGCTCCCCGCTCACGCCTTGAAGATCGGCGCCGGCTCGGCTTCGTCCGGCAGCGGGAAATCGGCATAGGCCGCGGCGTGGCGCAGCGAGACCTCGAGATTGGCCTTCACGGCGCCTTTCCAGGCCGGCTCGAGCGGCAGATTGAGCGCCGCCGTTGCGGCGTCGATGAAGTCGTCGAGTTTGTCGGCCATGGAGAACCTTCAGCTACGGTGTACTGGCGCAACTGTATGCAAGTTTGACGCCAAGCGCGACAAGAGCGTAAGACGGCGACACCGGCCCGGATCGACAACATTATGCCCTACCCCGCCTCAGGCCCCGTCACGCTCGACACCAACCTCGCCGATTATCCGGTGACGCGCGCGCTGAAGAGCGGCGCGGTGACATCCGGTCTGGTGAACTTCAACTTCACCGGGCCGAAGGTGGCCAACCAGGGTTTCAAGCCGATGGTGCGCGAGGGCAGGTTCGACGCCGGCGAACTCGCCATCGTCACCTTCCTGCAGGCGAAGATCTACGGCAAGCCGCTGACGCTGCTGCCCGCCGTGGTGATGGCGCGCGGCCAGCACCACACCATTCATTATAATGTGGCGCGCGGGAAGCTGGCGCCGCAGGACATCGAGGGCAAGCGCTTCGGCACCCGCTCCTAT
>JAEZEY010000490.1 GCA_023432845.1 Pseudomonadota bacterium | reverse complement strand
CGTCGACCGTCTGCTCGATATCACGCCGGCCGCCGCCGCATGACCCGCCACGCATAACCAAACACATGATGACGAGGAAGTAACCATGAAAACCTGTCTGGTCGTCGACGACTCCAGCGTCATCCGCAAGGTGGCGCGCCGCATTCTGGAAGGCCTCGAGTTCACCATCGAGGAAGCCGAGGACGGCGAGCAGGCGCTCGACCTGTGCAAGCGCCGGCTGCCCGAGGCCATCCTGCTCGACTGGAACATGCCGAAGATGGATGGCTACGAATTCCTGCGCATGCTGCGCCGGATGCCGGGCGGCGACGCGCCGAAGGTGGTGTTCTGCACCACCGAGAACGACGTCGCGCATATCGCGCGCGCGCTGCACGCCGGCGCCAACGAATACATCATGAAGCCATTCGACAAGGAGATCGTCGAAGCCAAGTTTCAGGAAGTCGGGCTGCTCTAGACGCCGCGAGGAATAGCCGACCGTGTCCGACCATTTGACCTTCGCGCCTCTTCTCGCGGCTCCGGCCGCAGCGAATGCGCCGCGCCTGCGCGTCATGATCGCCGATGACGCCATCGTGGTGCGCGGTCTGTTCGCGCGCTGGATCGAGGCCGAGCCGGACATGGCGCTGGTCGCGTCGCTGCGCACCGGCCGCGAGGCGGTCGAGCAGATCGAGCGCATCAAGCCGGACGTCATCATTCTCGACGTCGACATGCCGGAGCTCGATGGCATCACCGCGCTGCCGCAACTGCTCGCAAGGTGTCCCGGCGTCACCGTCATCATGGCCTCGACGCTGACGCGGCGGAATGCCGAGATCAGTTTGCGGGCGCTGTCGCTCGGCGCCACCGACTACATCCCGAAGCCGTCGACCCGAGACGACGTCGGCGCCGCGCCGGATTTCCGCCGCGACCTGATCGAGAAGATCCGCCAGCTCGGCCGCCGCGGCCACAAGGCGACGGGACTCACACATGTCGCCGACGCGCCGCCGCTCGCGCCGCATGTCGCGCCGCAGGCGAGGGCCGTTCATCACTATCACCCGCCGCACACGCCGGTCGTGCTGCGGCCGCTGCCGACCGTCGCGCCGCGCGTCCTGCTGATCGGCGCCTCGACCGGCGGACCGCAGGCGCTCAACAAGCTGGTCACGGAAATCGACGCGGTGATCGAGCGCGTGCCGGTGCTCATCACCCAGCACATGCCGCCGACCTTCACCGCCATTCTCGCCGAGCACCTCAGCCGCCTTTCCAGGCATCCGGCGCGCGAGGCCATGCACGGCGAGGAGATCGTGCCCGGCACCATCTACATGGCCCCCGGCGGCCGCCACATGACCGTGAGCCAGCGCAACGGTGCGCCGGTCATCGAGATCACCAACTCGGCGCCGATCAATTTCTGCAAGCCGGCGGTCGATCCCTTGTTTTCCAGCGCCGCCACCGTCTGGGGCTCGCGCACGCTGGCGCTGGTGCTCACCGGCATGGGCCATGATGGCCTCGCCGGCGCGCACGACATCGTCCATGCCGGCGGCCATGTGCTGGCGCAGGACGAGGCCTCGAGCGTGGTCTGGGGCATGCCCGGCCAGGTCGCGCTTGCCGGGCTTTGCTCCGCCGTGCTGCCGCTGGACGACATCGGCGCCAAGCTCAACCGCCTCTTCGCCGCGGAGCGCGCATGAACCCCGGCGATTTCGACTTCCTGCGCCGCTATCTGCATGAGCGTTCCGGGCTCGTGCTGTCGCCCGAGAAGCAGTATCTCGCCGAGAGCCGGCTGATGCCGGTCGTGCGCAAGCACGGTCTCGGCTCGCTTGTCGAGCTGGTCGCGCGCATCCGGACGATGCCCGCTTCGCCGGTCGCCATCGACACCGTCGAGGCGATGACGACCAACGAGACTTTCTTTTTCCGCGACAAGATCCCGTTCGAGCATTTCCGCGACACCATGCTGCCGGCGCTGCTGGCCGCGCGCGAGCGCGACCGTCGCCTGCGCATCTGGTGCGCCGCCGCCTCGACCGGGCAGGAGCCTTACTCGCTGGCGATGGCGATCAAGGAACTGGCGGCCTCGCCCAAAGGCGGCGCGCTGAACGGCTTCCGCATCGACATTCTCGCCACCGACCTTTCCGGCGAGGTGCTGGAGCGCGCCCGCGCCGGCACCTACAGCCAGTTCGAGGTGCAGCGCGACCTGCCGATCCAGATGCTGCTCAAGTATTTCACGCAAACCGGCGACGTCTGGCAGATCTCGTCCGAGCTGCGCGCCATGGTGCAGTTCCGCACGCTCAACCTGCTCAACGACTTCACGCCGCTCGGCCGCTTCGACATCGTGTTCTGCCGCAACGTGCTGATCTATTTCGACCAGCCGACCAAGACCGGCGTGCTCAACCGCCTCGCACCGCAGATGGCCGAGGACGGCTATCTCGTGCTCGGCGCCGCCGAGACCGTGGTCGGCCTCACGAACGCCTTCAAGCCGGTGCCCGACAAGCGCGGTCTTTACGCGCCGAACCTCGCGGCGAAGGATGCGGCGGCGACTGGTACGCTGCATCGAAAGGCGTTGTAATCTCACTTTACCCTCCCCTGGAGGGGGAGGGTCGGCGAGCATCGAAGATGCGA
>JAEZEY010000483.1 GCA_023432845.1 Pseudomonadota bacterium | reverse complement strand
GCTTTACTCTTCGATCGGCGTCACACGAAATGAGCGACTGCTGGTGGCGGATGATCTGCTCAATGCATTCCGAGCGGCGGGCTTTCGTGTGAATTGCGAACTTCACTCCGGCCTGAAGTATCGGTATGTCGCCGCCACGAAGCTGCGCTGGCTGCTGCCGCTCTACAATCTCGCCGACAGCCTGCTGTTCGCACCCACGTTCATGGCGCCCTTGCGCTCCTTCGTCTTCACCTACGGCGAGAAGCCGAAGGGAACCCCGTGATCCGCATCGGCATCGTCGGCGTGAACTATGGACGCACCGTGCTGTTGCCGGCGTTCCGCGCCGATGCGCGCTGCGAGGTGACGGCGCTCTGCGGCAGCAACGAGGCGCGCGCCGCCGAACATGCACGCGCCGCCGGCGTACCGAAAGCCTATGGCGACTGGCGGGCGCTCATTGCCGACAAGGACATCGACGCGGTAGCGATCGCCACGGTGCCGAGCCTGCAGACCGAAATCGCGCTGGAAGCGCTGGCGGCCGGCAAGCCGGTGTTCGCCGAGAAGCCGATGGCATCGACGCTTGACGAGGCGCGCGCCATGTTCGAGGCGGCCAGCAAGAGCGGCCTGCCGACCGGCATCGATTTCAATTTCCATCAGGTCATGGCCTGGCAGAAAGCCAAGGCCATGCTCGATGATGGCGTCATCGGCAAGCTGCGCCATGTCACCGTGCACTGGCATGTCGAGAACTATTCGATCCAGAACCGCATGCGGAACTGGAAGACCTTGCGCGACGACGGCGGCGGCGTGCTCGGCAACTTCATCTCTCACTGCTTTCATTATCTCGAATGGTTCGCGGGCCCACTTGCGGGTTTGCAGGCGCGCATCGGCGGCCTGCCCGGCGACAACGAACTCGACACCACCGTGGCCATGGCCCTGCAATATGCGGATGGCCCGCTGGCGAGCCTGAGCATGAGCTGCGCCTCGTTCCGCGGCTCCGGCCACCGCATCGAGTTCTATGGCGAGGACGGCACTTTGGTGCTGGAGAATCGCACCGCCGATTACATGCGCGGCTTCGTGCTCAGCTACGCCAAACGGCCGGGCGAGTTGACCGTCATCCCGGTTGAAGATCCCGCCGATGCCGGCCAGCCGGACGGCCGCATCGCGCCGACCTCGCGGCTGGCGGCCAAATTCCTCGATGCCATCGTCGAAAAGCCCCGCTATAAGCCCAATGCCGCGCCGGATTTCGCGGCCGGCTTCCGCGTGCAGCAGTTGATCGACGCGGCCCAGCGCTCGAACCGCGAGGGTCGTTTCGTCGGCGTCGCGCCGGGCGAGATAAAATAGGCACAAGGATAGAGAATGAGCGCGCGCAAGGTTCTGGTCACCGGCGGTTCGGGCTTCATCGGCTCGGGTCTGGTCAAGGCGCTGGTGAAGTCCGGTGCGCGGGTCCGCGTGCTCGACGACAATTCGCGCGGCCGGCCACGCCGTCTGACCAAAGTCGAGGAAGAGATCGAGTTCATCGGCGGCGACATTCGCGATGCCGACACCGTCGCCAAGGCCACCCAGGGCATGGACGAAGTGCATCACCTCGCCTTCGTCAATGGCACCGAGCTCTTCTATACGCAGCCCGACCTCGTGCTCGATGTCGGCGTGCGCGGCATGATCAACGTCATCGACGCCTGCCGCAAACACAATGTCGGCAATCTCATCCTCGCCTCGTCGTCCGAAGTCTATCAGACGCCGCCGGTGATCCCGACCGACGAGACCGCGCCGCTGTCGGTGCCGGACGTGCTCAACCCGCGCTATTCCTATGGCGGCGGCAAGCTGATCAGCGAACTCATGGCGATCAATTACGGCCGCAAGTATTTCGAGCGCGTGCTGATCTTCCGCCCGCACAATGTCTACGGCCCCGACATGGGCTTCGAGCACGTCGTGCCGCAATTCGCGCTGCGCCTGAAGAAGCTGGCCGATGCGCAGCCCACCGGTATTCTGCCGTTTGAAATGCAGGGCACCGGTATCGAGACGCGCTCATTCTGCTATATCGACGACCTCGTCGCCGGCGTCTTGGTGATGCGCGACAAGGGCGAGCATCTCGGCATTTATCATGTCGGCACGACGGAGGAACTGTCGATCGCCGACGTCGCGCGTCTCGTCGCCGCCGAAGCGGGCCGTGAGATCGAGATCGTGCCAGGCAAGCTGCAGGCCGGCGGCACCCCGCGCCGCTGCCCGGATATTTCCAAGCTCGCCGCGCTCGGTTACAAGCCCGCCGTGCCGCTCAAGCAGGGCCTCAAGCCCACATTGGATTGGTACTGGAAGAACGCCGATCTGGCGCCGAAGAATTAACCCGCTCCGTCATTCCGGGGCGCGCGTGAACCGCGCGAGCCCGGAATCCAGCGGCGCATGAGATTTCATCTGGATTCCGGGTTCGCTTGCTACGCAAGCGCCCCGGAATGACGAGGTCGCAAGGAGAGTTCACTTGGTAGGTCCCACCAAAGTCGCGCGCGGCGCCGGCACCGGCGCCAGCGTTCCGGTCGAGCAGTGCCAGATCTGCGGCTCCGAGAAGCTCGATTACGTGCTGTCGCTCGGCTACATGCCGCCGGTTAACCAGATGGTGCCGATCGGCCAGGTGCCGCGGCAGCAGCCGTGGTTTCCGACCGACCTGCTGCACTGCCGGCAGTGCGACCTGGTGCAACTCGGCCTCGCCGTCGATCCGGTCATCATCTTCCCGCCGGAATATCCCTACACCTCGGGCACCACCAAGCTGCTGCGCGACAACTTCGCCGACCTGCAGCGGGAGAGCGCGGCGATGCTCGGGCTGACCGACAAGGATCTCGTCGTCGATATCGGCTCCAATGACGGCACCCTGATCTCGAATTTCCAGAAGGCCGGCAACCGCATTCTCGGCATCGAGCCGACCGATGTCGGCGACATCGCCAATTCGCGCGGCATCCCGACCATCAAGCGCTACTTCGGCAAGGCCGCGGCGCAGGAAGTCGTCGCCTCGCACGGCAAGGCCAAGGTGATCACGGCGGCCAACTGCTTCGCCCACATCGAGGACGTGCACGCGATCGTCGAAGGCATTCTGGAAATGCTGGCCGATGACGGCGTGTTCATTTCCGAATCGCACTATCTCATCCCGCTGCTCGACACGCTGCAATACGACACCGTCTATCACGAGCACCTGCGCTATTATTCGCTGACCAGCCTCAAGTACCTGCTCGAGATGCACGGCCTCGAAGTCTTCCACGCCCGGCCGATCCCGAGCCATGGCGGCTCGATCCGCGTTTATGCCGGCCGCAAGGGCAAGCGGCCGACTCAGGACAGCGTGCAGAAGATGCTCGCCGCCGAACCCAAGGGCGAGGCGATGGCCAAGCGCCTCAAGCAGTTCAAGCACGACGTGCTGCTGACCAAGCTGCGCCTCTTGTCGATGCTGCGCGACCTCAAGGAACAGAACGCGCGGGTGGTCGGCATCAGCGCGCCGTCGCGCGCCTCGACCTTGTTCAACTATGTCGGCCTCGACGACGGCATCATCGACTATGTCTGCGAGATCAAGGGCTCGCTGAAGATCGGCAAGTGTATGCCGGGCACGTCCATCCCAGTCGTGGACGAGGAGCGCCTGTTCGCCGACCAGCCGGAAGCCGCCGTCATCTTCTCCTGGCACATCGCCGACGAGCTGGCGCCAAAGCTGCGCGCCAAGGGCTACAAGGGCAAGCTGATCTCGCCGTTGCCCGAGCCGCGGTATCTCTGACCGTATCGCCCCCGCTTTCGCGGACACGCTTCCATGCTAGGCTCCGCACTTGAGTGGAGCCGGGCATGGGCGAATATCCTAAGATCAAATCGCGGCGCGAGATCGACATCTCGCCGTGGATGAAGGTGATCGAGCGCGAGGTCGAGTTTCGCGCCGGCGCCAAGCCCGAACTTTATCACGCTGTCGGCCAGCAGGATTACATCGCCATCGTCGCGCTGACGCCGGATGGCCGCATTCCTATCGTACAGCAGTATCGGCCCGCCGTAGAGCGCAAGACCTGGGAGTTGCCCGCCGGCATGACCGACCCGGGCGAGGATCCGGCGCGCTGTTGTGAGCGTGAGTTGTTCGAAGAGACCGGCTATCCGGCCAAGGCGGTGCATGCACTCGGCACATTCGCGCCATGCACGGCGCGGCTATCGAACAACGTGCATTCCTTCTTCGTCGAGACGGCTCCACGCCCTTCTGGCGCGAGCGTCGAGGCCGGCATGGAGCTCAACCTCGTCAGCCCGATGGAACTCGGCGCCATGATCTACACCGGCGAATTCTCGCTCCAGCTGCACATCGGCGCGCTGATGCTGGCCGGCATGCGCGGTTTTCTCGACCTGTCGTCCTTCAGCTCACCCTGATCAGGCGCAAAACAGCCCACCATTGACCTCGGTCAATACCGCCAGCCTGGAATTGTATGAATCTCGCCTCGACAAGCGGGCTGGAACGCCTCTAAAAAAAGGGCCGCACATTGGGGCGCGAAAGTAAACTTGATGAATTATAACGACTTTTTCCAATCCGCTTTGGACCGTTTGCATCAGGAACGCCGCTACCGCGTCTTCGCCGATCTTGAGCGCATAGCCGGCCGCTTTCCCCATGCCTATTGGCACCGGCCGGAAGGCAAGCGGGAAGTCGTGATCTGGTGCTCCAACGACTATCTCGGCATGGCCCAGCATCCGCAGGTGATCGGCGCCATGGTCGACGTCGCGGCGCGCATGGGCACCGGCGCAGGCGGCACGCGCAACATCGCCGGCACCAATCATCCGCTGGTCGAGCTGGAGCGCGAGCTCGCCGACCTGCACGACAAGGAAGCCGCCCTCGTCTTCACCTCCGGCTACGTCTCGAACCAGACCGGCATCCCGACCATCGCCAAGCTGCTGCCGAACTGCCTGATCCTGTCGGACGCGCTCAACCACAATTCGATGATCGAGGGCGTGCGGCAGTCCGGCTGCGACAAGGTAATCTGGCGTCACAACGACCTCGGCCATCTCGAGGAATTGCTCAAGGCCGCCGATCCGGATCGGCCGAAGATCATCCTGTTCGAGAGCCTGTATTCGATGGATGGCGACGTCGCGCCGCTGCACGCGATCTGCGATCTCGCCGACAAGTATAACGCCATGACCTATGTCGACGAGGTTCACGCCGTCGGCATGTACGGCCCACGCGGCGGCGGCGTCACCGAGCGCGACAAGGCCGCGGATCGCATCGACGTTATCGAAGGTACCTTGGCCAAAGCATTCGGCTGCCTCGGCGGCTACATTGCCGGTTCGGCGGCGATGATCGACGCCGTGCGCTCCTATGCGCCGGGCTTCATCTTCACCACCGCGCTGCCACCCGCGATCTGCGCCGCCGCGACCGCGGCGATCCGCCACCTCAAGACCTCGCAGTGGGAGCGTGACCGCCATCAGGACCGCGCCGCGCGCGTCAAGGCCGTGCTCAATGCCGCCGGCCTGCCGGTAATGCCGTCGGACACGCACATCGTGCCGGTACTGGTCGCCGATCCCGAGAAGTGCAAGATCGCTACCGACATGCTGCTCGAGGATCACGGCATCTACATCCAGCCGATCAACTATCCGACAGTGCCGCGCGGTCTGGAACGCCTGCGCATTACACCATCGCCCTATCACGACGACGCGCTGATCGACCGCCTCGCCGAGGCGCTGGTGGACGTCTGGGAGCGGCTGCAACTGCCGAAGAACCGCCAGCAACTCGCGGCGGAGTAATTCCCTTATTCCTCCCCGCTTGCGGCGAGGAAGATGCGATCAATCATCGATCGAATCCGCTGACGGCTTGACCGGCGGCCCCTTGTCGGCGCCGCGGGCACGCAGCCGCACCACGAAGGGCGTGGTGCCCATCACGAAAATGATGCGCACCAGGTGGTGCGTACCGACATAGACGGGGTCGAAACTGAGCGCGAGCGCCAGCAGCAGCATGGCGTCGACCGCGCCGGGCGCGTAAGCGACCATCACCTCGGCGGCCGGGACGTCGAGCAGCAGCAACAAGAGGCCGGCAAATCCGGCCGCGACGACGACGGCGACGGCGAACACCCCGAACGCCGCGCCGGTATACTGCAACAGCAGGCGCACCGGCGTGTTGGCGAAGCGCGCGCCGCTCACCGCGCCGAACGCGATCATCACCGAATAGGTCAGCCACCACGGCATCACGACGCGCAAAGTGTCGGTGCCATGCAGCACCGCCGAAGTGACCATGGCGCCGAACAGCAGACCGCCGGGGAACCTGAGGCGTTGAGCAAGGACTGCGGCTGCCGATGAGGCCACGACAAGGATGACGAGTGCGCCCGCCTGCGACGGGTCGAACTGTGCCAGCACTGGCGCGGCAACGTGATCAATCAAGCCCAATCCCGCGAACAAGGCCGGCAGGCCGACGGCCAGAATGATGATGCGCGCGGTCTGCACGATCGCCACGCCGCGAACATCGGCCCTGTACTCGATCGCCAGTGCCATCACCTGCGACAACCCGCCTGGCACCGAACCGAGATAGGCCGTGAGCGGATCCCAGCCGTGCACCATACGCAGATAGACGGTGCCGGCGACGGTGATGCCGATGGTCGCTGCGATCAGCACTGCGATGCTGAGCGGATAGGTGGCGATGCCGCGCAGGGTTTCCGGCGTGACCACGGCACCGAGCGAAATGCCGATCAGGACGATCAGCACGCGCATCATCGGCGTCGGCACACGCATTGGCCGGCCGGCAAGCGCGGCAATGGCAACGAAGAGAATGGAGCCCGAGAGGAAACCGGCCGGCATGCCGGCGAAGCCCAATGCCAGCCCGCCCACGGCGGCGAACAGCATCGTTTCCGCGGTGTCGCGGAACAGCGTCAGGTGATTGGTTCCGGGCGAAGCAGACAAGCGGCGAGACTTCCAAGGAAACGCCGCGATCCGCGTCGTTCCGGCGCCTTCAATGCGCCACTCCGCAGGCGCGGTCAAACGCTTCAGTACAGAAGATCCTGCGTCAGCGTCGACAGATGCTGTACGGAGCCGAGCGCGACTTTCAGATTGCCGCGCTGCTCGGCGTTCAACGCCTTGACCTCGACCTTGTTGCCCGGGGGTTGCCCGGCATGCATATCAGCCAGTTGCTGGGCGAGGATCAGGTCGAGGAATACGGCCTGAGCCCGTTCGAGCGCTTCGAGGTCGGCGGCGCCACGCCCCGATGCCGCCGCGGCCGCCAGACGCGCCGGCGTCGATCGCTCAACGAAGTGATAGCGAACCGCCAGCACGCGGGCGAGCGTGACGATGCCAAACAGCCCGGCACGTTTGAGGTCGATGCGGCCATTTTCCGTGCGGATGCCGCCGAGCATCGTCAGGCTGGGGGTCACTTCACCGCCGGCTTCGGCGAGCAGCTTCGCGAACATCACGTTGCCCTGCGCACCATCGAAGCCGCTGCGCCAGATTTCGTTTGCCAGCCGCGCATCGCCATGAACTGCGAGCAGATCGAAAAAGATATCGACCGCGAGCAGGTCAGCCGGCGACGACCGCGTCAGCCACGACGCGAGCCGCTCCCGCCACGTCGCCAGCGAACCGCGCCAGGCTTCGTTCTTGGCCATGACGCCGCCGGCGCAATACGGCACGCCGACCTCGTGCAGAACGTCGGCGACGATGGTGGCATACTCCTTGAACCAGAGATCTTCAGAACTGCCCGGGTCGCCTTCGGCAAACACAAGAGCGTTGTCCTGGTCCATCGCCAGCAGGCTTTCGCCGCGCCCGGCCGAGCCGAGCACGCAGAGAGCATAGGCGCACGGCGGACCGCCCTTGCCGTCGGCTTGCATGCGCCGCTCGGCCAGCACACCGGCGCGCCGCGTCAGCGCGCCAAGCTCGCGAGAGATAACCGCGGCGATGTCGCGGGCGCTGACGCCTTCGGCGAGGAGGCCCTCCGCTGCGCGCGGCAGCCGTGCCCAGGCAGCGCCTAGCTCTTGAATATCGGCGGCGGTGTCGACCGCATCGCCGAGAATGGTCACCTCCTGTGCGCGTAGCTTCAACAGGTCGCGCGAACTGACAATGCCGCAGACCTCACCATCTTCGTTCTCGACAACGAGATGGCGCAGCCGGTGCCGGCTCATGCGACCGAGCGCGCGATAAACGAAGGCCTCGCGTGGCAAGGCAATTACCGGCCGGCTGGCCAGATTTCCCACCGGCGTCTGGAGTGCATCCACGCCGCGTTCGTCAAGCGCGCGCATGACATCACGCTCGGTGACGATGGCGGCATCGGCAACCCGCAAAGGTCCATCGGCCGCACCGGGTGCGACCAGTAGGGACGATATCTTCGCGCGCACCATCATGGTGAGCGCGTCGGACAATGGCGCTGTCGCGGTGATGGTCTTGACCGCCGGTGTCATCACATCGGCGACCCGGTGGCGGTACGGATAGGTATCGATGCGATCGAGCGACCCGCGCACGCGGCCGCGCGGCTGCACCACGGCCTGTTCCCAGCCGGCGCGATGCTGGTCGTCGAGCACCTCGCTGAGTGCGAGACACGCCTTCTCGGCTTCCGCCAGCGTGCGGATATTGCCTTCGCGCAGCTTCGGCAGCAGCGCGAGAAAAATGCGCGCGGTGAGGGTGGCGTCGCCGACTGCCGAATGCCGGTCGGCGACGGTGACACCTAGCCAACTGGCGAGATGCTCCAGCGTGTAGCCGCCGAGCCTCGGCTCCACCACCTGCGCCAGGAGGCGCGTGTCGAGCGTACGGGGCTTCCGCCAGGTCAGACCGGCGCGCTCGCATTCGCGCTTGAGCACAGCGAGATCGAAGCCGAGCGTATGGCCGATCCAGACGACGTCTGCGAGCCGCTCGGCGAGCGGCGGCCAGGCGCCGGTAAAGGCCGGCGCGTCCGCAACCATCGCGTCGTCGATGTGGTGAATTTTCGTGGACGCCGGCGGGATCGCCTCGCCGGGGTTGACCAGACGGCGCTGCGCACCGGATTCGTCGAGCCTGCCGCCGTTCAGCGGTACCAGCCCTATCTCGACGACCCGCGCCTTGGCCGGGTCCAGCCCGGTAGTTTCGGTATCCACGACCACGGCATTGAGCGAAATCAGCGGCGTCGCGTTGCCGTTAATCGCCATAAAGTGCCCCTCCCGAGCGATTCTGGTTGACTGCAGAGTAGACCGGCGGCGTGCGGCAGTTAAATGATCCAGATCATCCTCGATTGCCGCGGGACGCCCCAGGTCCGGCCCGGAATCGGCGGCTACCCTTCCGCGCCCGGGGCGGATAAAATAGCCAGTAAACGAGGGAGCTTAGCTCCCTGTCCGGAGCGCTGAATGCTGCAAGGCTGGGTCGTTATAGCGGTTGCGCTGGGCTATATCGGCCTTCTGTTCCTGATTGCGAGCTATGGCGACCGCCGGCGCGGGCGCAGCCGTGTGCTGGGCGGCGTCGCTCAGGGCGGGCCGAGCCAGGGCCTCGGCGCAACCGGCCGCGCCCGGCTGATGATCTATCCGCTGTCGCTGGCGATCTACTGCACCTCATGGACCTTCTTCGGCTCGGTCGGCTCGGTTCCGCGCACAGGCTACGAGTTCCTGACCATCTATATCGGTCCGGTGCTGATGATCGGCCTGTTCTCGCCGCTGCTGGTGCGCATCGTGCGGCTGGCCAAGGCGCAGAACATCACCTCGATCGCCGACTTCATCGCCGCGCGCTACGGCAAGGGCCAAGCGGTCGCCGCCACCGTCGCGCTGATCGCCATCGTCGGCACCATTCCGTACATCGCGCTGCAACTCAAAGCCGTCTCGGCGTCGCTCGAAGTCATCCTCGCCCATGCCACGCCGGCCGACGACATGGCGCGGCCATTGCTCGGCGACATCGCGTTGTTCGTGGCGCTGTCGATGGCGACCTTCGCCGTCCTCTTCGGCACTCGTCACATCGACGCAACCGAGCACCAGGACGGCCTGATGCTGGCCATCGCGGCGGAATCCATCGTCAAGCTGTTCGCCTTTCTTGCGGTCGGCATCTTCATTACCTTCTGGATGTTCGACGGACCGGATGCGCTATTCGAAGCAGCACGCAACAATGCACAGACCGCGGGACTGCTGACGCGGGAACCTGCATTCGACGTATTGCTGGCCACCACTTTCCTGTCGTTCATCGCCATCATCCTGCTGCCGCGCCAGTTCCACGTCGCGGTGGTCGAGAACAACAATGAGGGCGAGATCCGCCGCGCCGCCTGGCTGTTCCCGCTCTATCTCGTCCTCATCAATATCTTCGTGGTGCCGATCGCCGTCGCCGGGCTTCTCGTCTTCAAGGGCAGCCCTGTCGACAGCGACATGTTCGTCCTGGCGCTGCCGCTGCAAACCGGCTCCTACATCCTGACAATCGCGGCCTTCGTCGGCGGCCTATCGGCCGCAACCGCCATGGTGATCGTCGAGTCGGTTGCACTGTCGATCATGATCTCGAACGATCTGATCATGCCGCTGGTGCTGCAACGGCGCAGCACATTGCTGGCCGGCCGCGAGAATCTCGGCTCACTGCTGCTCATGGTGCGGCGGGTATCGATCTTCGCCATCCTTTTCCTCGCCTATTTTTATTACCGTGCCGCCGGCCCCGCCCAGCTTTCCTCGATCGGTCTGTTGGCCTTCGCTGCGGTGGCGCAACTAGCGCCGGCGTTCTTCGGCGGCCTGTTCTGGCGGCGCGCGACCGCGGCCGGCGCCATGGCCGGCATGGTCGCCGGCACGCTGATGTGGAGTTACACGCTGCTGTTGCCGACCTTTGCCGACATCGGCGTCATCGGCCAGCGTATCCTCACCGAAGGGCCGTGGGGCATCGCCATGCTGCGCCCGCAACACTTCCTCGGCCTCGACCTTTCGCCGCTGGTGCACGGCTTGGTGTGGAGCCTCGCGGTCAATGTTCTTTTCTACATCGGCTTCTCGCTGCGCCGCGAGCCGACGCCGATCGAACGGCTGCAGGCCAACACCTTCGTGCCGTCGGACCTGACGCCGATCGCCCCGAGCTTCCGGCTGTGGCGCTCCGCGGTGACGGTCGAGGAACTCTCCGGCACCGTGGCGCGCTATCTGGGCGAGGAGCGCACCCGCGCCTCGTTCGAAGAGTTCGCAAATACGCACCGCATCAGCCTCGACCCCAAGGACGAGGCCGACTTCCGGCTGGTGCGCCACGCCGAGCACATTCTGGCTTCGGCGATCGGCGGCCCGTCATCGCGCCTCGTGCTGTCGCTGTTGCTGCGCAAGCGCACGGTGTCGACCAAGGCGGCGCTCAAGCTGCTAGACGACGCCTCCGCCGCGATCCAGTACAACCGCGAAATCCTGCAGACCGCCCTCGACCACGTGCGCCAGGGCATCGCCGTGTTCGACCGAGACCTGCAGTTGATCTGCTGGAACCGCCAGTTCGGCGAAATTCTCGACCTGCCACCGAGCCTGATTCGCGTCGGCAACAGCCTCGCCGACATTCTGCGCTTCAATGCGCAGCGCGGCGACGTCGCACCGGACCGCGTCGAAGGTCTCGTACGCGCGCAGATCGAGCGCTACATCTCCGGCAACGACGTGTTCATGGAGCGCTCAGCCAACGGCGACATGGTCATCGAGGTGCGCGCCAACCACATGCCCGACGGCGGCATCGTCACCACCTTCACCGACATCACCGCGAGCGTCGAAGCGGCCGAGGCGCTGGAGCGCGCCAACGAGACGCTGGAGCGCCGCGTGCGCGAGCGCACCGAGGAGCTCGAACTGCTCAATGCCGAACTGGCCCGCGCCAAGGGCGAGGCCGACGCCGCCAACATCTCGAAAACCAAATTCCTCGCCGCCGCGAGCCACGACATCCTGCAGCCGCTCAACGCCGCGCGGCTTTATGTCACCAGCCTGATCGAGCGCGGCAGCCGCGACGACCGCAAGCTGGTCGACAATATCGACGCCTCGCTCGAGGCGGTCGAGGAGATCTTCAGCGCGCTGCTCGACATGTCGCGGCTCGATACCGGCGCCATGCGGCCGGAACTGTCGTCGTTCCGCATCGACGACATCATGCGGCAGATCGAACTCGAATTCGCGCCGCTCGCCGCCGCCAAGGGGCTCGAGCTCAAATACGTGCCGTGTTCGCTGGTGGTGCACTCCGACCGCCGGCTGCTGCGCCGCCTGGTGCAGAACCTCGTCTCCAACGCGATCAAGTATACGCCAGGCGGCAAGGTGCTGATCGGCTGCCGCCGTAACGCCCGCGACCTGCACATCGACGTCTACGACACCGGCGTCGGCATCCCGGAGTCCAAACGCCGCGACATCTTCATCGAATTCCATCGCCTCGATCAGGGCGCACGCATCGCCCGCGGCCTCGGCCTCGGCTTGTCCATTGTCGAGCGTATCGCCCGCGTGCTGTCGCTATCCGTCGACGTCCACGGCACACGCCGCGGCGGCTCGCATTTCATGGTCACGGTGCCGCGCTCCGCCGCCAAGCCCGTGGAGCTCACTGCCCGCAACGAAAGCCGCGTCGATCCGGGTCAACTCGCCGGCACCGTCGCAGTGTGCATCGACAACGAGCCGGCCGTGCTCGACGGCATGGCGGTGCTGCTGCGCGGCTGGGGCTGCGAGGTGATCAAGG